>JANQRO010000184.1 GCA_028284525.1 Myxococcota bacterium
GCACGCCGTGGGAGATCCAGACCCGCGGTGCCATCCTGCTCCTCGAGGACGTCGGCGAGCGCCCCTACCGTCTCGATCGGATGCTCCACCAGCTGCGCCTGGCCGGGAAGCTCGACGCCGTGACCGGGGTGGGGCTCGGCGCCTTCTCCGACTGCGACGAGCCCGGCGGCACGCTGCGGGGCGCCGAGGTGCTGGACGACTGGCTCGCCTCCCTCGCGGTGCCCTGGGTCGAAGGCCTCCCTTTCGGTCACGCGCCGCCCAACCTACCTTGGCCTCTCGGCGCCCGCGCGGAGCTCGATCCCGCCCGGGCGACGCTCCACATCGCCGAGCGGGGGGTGAGCACTCGGTGAAGCACAGTCTGATCCAGCGCAAGCTGGCGCGCGTCGACCGCGTGCTCGACAAAGCGATCGCGTCCGCCGAGATCCCGGGCGCGGTGGTGTTCGCACGCATGCCCCGGGAGGGCGAGGTCCTCGAGCACTGGTCGGTGCGGGGCAACGCCGTGGTGCGTCCCGAGCGGATCCCGATGCGCGCCGACACGATCTTCGACCTGGCCTCGCTGACCAAGCCCCTCGCCACCGCCACGGCGACGATGCTGCTGGTGGACGAGGGACGGCTCGGGCTCGACGATCCGGTGAGCAAGGTGCTCCCCCAGTTCGGCGATCGCGGCAAGGAGACCGTGACGCTCCGCCACCTGCTGGCGCACAGCGCGGGGCTGAAGCCCTGGCGGCCCTTCTACGAGGCCCTCGCCGAGCGCGAGCGCAAGACCGGCGACAAGCTCCTCTGCACGGCCGCGGCGAAAGAGACGGTGATCGAGCGCATCTGTCGCTCCGCGCCGGTCCACGAGGTGGGGGAGGCCGCGGTCTACGGTGACCTCGACTTCATCATCCTCGGGGCGGTGGTGGAGGCGGTGAGCCGAAAGACCCTCGACGCGTTCTGCGCCGAGCGGATCTTCGGGCCCCTCGGGCTCGACGAGACCCGCTTCGCGCCGCTGGGCGATGGCGCCCCCGAGCTCCCCGACGCCCTGCGGCGCCGGACGGCCGCCACCGAGAACTGCCCGTGGCGCGGCCGCATCCTCTGGGGCGAGGTCCACGACGGAAACGCCTGGGCGATGGGCGGCGTGGCGGGCCACGCCGGGCTCTTCGCGACCGCCGGTGACCTGATGGACTACGCGCAGGTCCTCCTCGACGTGTGGCACGGGCGGAGCGAGGCGCTGCCTCGGGAGGCCCTCGCCACCTTCTTTTCCCGTCAGGAGATCCCCGAGGACACCAGCTTCGCCCTCGGCTGGGACACGCCGACGCCGGGTGCCTCGATGTCGGGGGCCCACTTCTCCGCGAGCTCGGTGGGGCACCTGGGCTTCACGGGCACCTCGCTCTGGATCGACCTCGAGAGCGAGGCCGTCGTGGTCATGCTCACCAACCGCGTGCACCTCGTGGAGAAGCGCAGCCCCTTCAAGCTGCGCCCCCAGGTGCACGACCTCATCCTCGACGCCTTTCTCGCGGGTTGAGGACGCGGTGCCGGATACACCCTGGGTCGGGATCACGCCGTGTCTGGATCCCGGCGAGCGTCTGCGACCCGGGGTGCCCTATCTCTATCTGCAGCGCAGCTACGCCGTCGCGGTGAGCGCGGCCGGCGGGGTGCCCGTGGTCCTCGCCCCGGGAAGAGGCCGCGGAGCCGCGGCCGCGTCGCTCGCGCGCTGCGACGCCTTGGTGCTGAGTGGGGGGGACCAGCTGCCGACCCGCTTCGGCGCGGGAGACGCCCGGGCGCCCGCCCGCGACCCCGAGCGGGCCGAGCGCATCGAGTGGGAGCGCGCGTTGATCGACGAGGCGACCGCGCGCGGGGTCCCCGTGCTGGGCGTCTGCTACGGCATGCAGCTGCTGAACCTCCACTACGGGGGAAGCCTGCGCGACGCTTTCCTCCCGGCGTCGGGGGGACACGGGGGAAGCGGCGCGATCACCCGCCACCGGGTCGAGACGCGCCCCGCCACCCGGATCGCGTCGTGGGTGGGGGGCGATGCCGAAGTCGCGTCTTCGCACCACCAGGCGGTGGACGAGGTGGCGCCGCGCTTTCGCGTGGCGGCCACGGCACCCGACGGGGTGGTGGAGGCGATCGAGGATCCGGACGCCGGGGTCTACGGGGTGGAGTGGCACCCAGAGCTCGACGCGACCGGGGCGGGGATCTACGCGGGACTGGTGGAGGAGGCGCGGCGATGAGCGAACGGGAGACGACGGCGAGCGGGGCGGGGGCGATCGGCGGGGCGTTGCCCGAGCCCCTGCGGCGCATCCACCTGATCGCGATCGGCGGCACCGGTATGGGCTCGCTGGCCGGGCTCCTCCACGCCAGGGGCTACACGGTCACCGGCTCCGACCGCGCCCTCTACCCGCCGATGAGCGAGGCCCTGGAACGCTGGGAGATCCCCGTGGCGATCGGCTTCGACCCCGAGAACGTGGCCCGCGCGCGGCCCGACCTCGTGGTGGTGGGCAACGCCGTGGGCCCCGACAACCCCGAAGCGCGAGCCGCGATCGATGCCGGGCTCCCCTACCGCTCCTTCCCCGACGCCCTCTACGAGCTCGCGATGCGGGGCCGGCATTCGGTGGTGATCGCCGGCACCCACGGCAAGACCACGACGACGACCCTGGTGGCGTCGCTGCTCCTGGCCACCGGGCGCGATCCCTCGCTCCTGGTCGGCGGCATCAGCGCGAACTTCGACGGTCCCTTCCGGATCGGCGAGGGCGCGCACTTCGTGGTCGAGGGCGACGAGTACGACACGGCCTTCTTCGACAAGACGCCGAAGTTTTGGCACTACCACCCGCAGAGCCTGCTCCTCACGTCCCTCGAGTTCGATCACGCCGACATCTACCGCGACCTCGACCACATCAAGTCGGTGTTCCGCGTCCTGCTCGAACGCATGCCCGGCGACGGACGGGTGATCGCCGCGCGACGCGACGCGTTGCGCGAGGTGTGCGCGTCGGCGGCCTGCCCCGTCGAAGAGTACGGCCTCGGCGAGGGCGCGGGATGGCGCGCCCGCGAGGTCGAGGTCGACGAAAAGGGCACCCGCTTCACCGTGGTCCTCGACGGCAGCCCGGTCGCCGACGCGCGTATCCCGATGTTCGGCGACTTCAACATCGAGAACGCGCTCGGTGCCCTCGCGTTGGTGCACCGGCTCGGCGTTCCCCTCGACGAGGCCGCGGCTGCCCTCGACCGCTTCGAGGGCGTGCGACGCCGTCAGGAGCTCCGGGGTGAGGTCGCCGGGGTCGCCGTGATCGACGACTTCGCGCACCATCCCACCGCGGTGCGCGAGACGGTGCGCGCGATCCGCGGTCGCTACCCCGGGCGACGTCTCGTGGCCGCCTTCGAGCCCCGCTCGAACACCAGCCGCCGGGCGCTCTTCCAGGAGGCCTACGTCGACGCCCTCGTCGGCGCCGACCGGGTGATCCTGGCGCACGTTCCGCCGGGCCCGCTCTACAGCGCGACGGGCGAGGTCACCGAGTTCTTCGACGCCGCCCGGGCCGTCGCCGCGCTGCGCGAACGCGGCGTCGAGGCCGAGGCCATCGAGGGCGCGGCGTCGATCGCCGAGACGATCGCGGGGGGCGCCGAGCCGGGGGACGTGGTGCTCGTGATGAGCAACGGCGACTTCGACGGGCTCTGCCGACGCCTCCTCGACGCCCTGGCGGGATGAGCGCGGGGCACGCTCCGCGCGGGCGCAGCGCGCTGGCCTTCGTCCTCGTCCTCGCGCTCCTGGGTTGTGGCGAAGCGCCGATCGCCGTCGAGCGCGACACCGGTGCGCGCGCGGCCCCCGCCCGGCGAGCGCCGGCGGTGGTGTTGATCTCGATGGACGGGACGCGGGCGGAGGAGGTGCGCGAGCTCTCCGCCTTCCGCCGCATCGCCGCGCGCGGGATCGCGCCGACGGCGCTGCGCCCGGTCTTCCCGACCAACACCTTTCCCAACCACGTGTCGCTGGCCACCGGCGTGCGGCCGGCGCGACACGGCATCGTGAACAACAGCTTTCGCGACCCCGAACGTGGCTCGTTCCGCTACGACAACGACCCGAGCTGGATCGAGTCGCCACCGCTGTGGTCGCTCCTCGCGGCGGCCGGGTTGCGTAGCGTGGCCTTTCACTGGGTGGGATCCCAGGGGCCCTGGCGCGACGGGGGCGGTCCGGCCGAGTGGCGCGAGTTCGACGCGAGCATCCCCGAGCGCGAGAAGGTCGCCCAGATCGTCGCGTGGCTCGAGGCGCCGGCACCCGAGCGCCCCGCCCTGGTCACGGCCTGGTTTCGCGGCTCCGACGGGGCGGGACACCGCAGCGGCCCCGACAGCGACGCGACACGTCGCACCCTTCGCACCCAGAACGCGGCTCTCGAGACCCTGCTCGACGCGCTCGACCACGGAGACGGATGGGCGGTGACGACCCTTCTCATCGTCTCCGACCACGGGATGGCGGCGGTAACACGCCGAGTCGATCTGGCGGCGGCCCTCGAGGCCTCCGGGGTGCGAGCCACGCTGCGCGGCGGTGGGGGCTTTGGCACCGTCACGCTGCACCGCGGCGATCGGCGCCCGCGGGAGGAGCGGATCGACACGGTGCTGCGTGTCGCCGACGCGCTCGGTCTCGACGCGTGGCCGCGGGGCGAGGCGCCGCCGGGCCTCGACGACGATCACCCGCGCTTTGGCGACGTGCTGGTGATGGCGCCCCTCGGCACCGGCTTCTCCCGCACGGGAGGCGTGGGGGGCCGGTTGGCCTCCGCCGCCACCCTGCGCGGCTCCCACGGCTATCACCCGGAGCTCCCGGCGATGCAGGGGATGTTCGCGGCGGCGGGGCGGGGCGTGGGCACCGGACACCGGCTCGATGCGCCCCACTGTCTCGACATCGCTCCCACCGTCCTGGCGCTCCTCGGCGTCCCGACACCCGAGGGCTTCGAGGGGCGCGCACTCGAGCTCGG
Source organism: Myxococcota bacterium (assembly GCA_028284525.1). Classification (GTDB taxonomy): domain Bacteria; phylum Myxococcota_A; class UBA9160; order UBA9160; family PR03; genus JANQRO01. Next base: position 4,935 of record JANQRO010000184.1, read on the forward strand.
CAGCGCCCTCGATTGACGCCGATCCGGGTGAGGTAAGCTCGGTGCCCACGTTGCGCGAGGGCCCGGCTTCGATGATTCCGCACCGTCTCCGCCAGTACCGTCACGTCCCGTCGCTCGTCGGGCTGGTCGCGCTCGGGGTGAGCTTCGCCGTGCCCGCCCTCGCCACCGACTCGTGGTACGCCGCCCGGATCACCGGGGGCGACACGCCGTTCCGGGTCGAGCACTTCTGGGCCGAGGGCGGCAAGGTGCGGATGGACACGGTGATCCGCGCGCAGCCCTTCACCACGATCGTGAGCGGCGAGTACTACACGGTGATCGACCCGGTCAAGAAGACCGCGCTGTCGATCCGCGTCACCCCCTCCGCGCTCAAGCTGATGCGCGAGACCCGCGGTCAGCGCCCCTTCGCCCGGGAAGCCGACCGGATGGTCGCGGCCGGCGCCGAGCAGGTGGGCTCCGAGAAGATCGGGAACCGGCCGACCAAGCACTATCGGGTGAGCAACAGCCTCGCGTCGAGCGAGGCCTGGGTCACCGACGACGACTTTCGGCTGCCGATGCGGCTGATCCGCTACGACCGCACCAGCGGATCGACCCGCCGCGAGGACTTCGTCGACTGGGCGCGCGACCTCGCGCTCCCCGACGCGTTCTTCGCGGTGCCGGCGGGCACCGAGGTCGAGCGTCTCGAGTACGAGGAGTACGCCGAGCGCGCCCGCGACGGCACCTCGCAGATCGTTCCGATCCTCGTGCCCGAGCTGCTCCACGGGCGGGAGTGAGGGCTCAGCCCAGGAAGCCGCGCACCGCCGCGACGAACTCGGCCTCTTTCTCGTAGAGCACCAGGTGCCCCGCCTCGGGGATCCTCACGAGCTCGGCGTGGGGCACGAGCTCCTTCCAGCGGTCGGCGTAGAGAGGGAAGATCAGCTTGTCCGACTCCCCCCAGACGAGCTGGGTGGGGGCGCGTAGGCGGTAGATCCGCTTCGAGAGCCGTCGGTTCGGGATCGGGAAGAGGATCTTCCCCGCGGTGCCCAGCTGGCGCGCGTTCACGATCAGGAACTGCTTCAGCACCTCGATGTCGTTGAAGTCGGGCACGCCGCCAGCGGCGAGGAGCTTCATCGCCACCGCCGGATCGTGGGCGAGGATCGCCGGCAGCTCGTGGGGCAGCATCGAGAAGAGGTCGGGGATCGGGTGCTCGTCGATCCACAGCCCGGCCGGGCACACCAGCACCAGCTTGCTCGGTCGCCCCGGCTCGATACAGGCCATCTCCGCCGCGATCATGCCGCCCATCGAGTGCCCCATGAGGGCGGGTCGCTCGAGCCCGAGGGCGTCCGCCACGTCCCAGGCGTGGAGCGTGAAGTCGAGCATGTCCTCGATGCGGTCCTCGTTGACCGACTGGCCGTAGCCCGGCCACTCGGGGGCGATCACCCGGTAGTGCTCGGCGAGCCGGTCGAGGAAGGGGTTGTCGGGGAAGAGCCCGCCGGCGCCGTGGAGAAAGAGCAGCGGTTCGCCGCTGCCGGCTTCCTGGACGTGGACTTTGATGCCCTTCTTGGTTTCGATGAAGCTGGACCGCATGGGGGTGCTCCGTAATCAGCGCGCTTCGTGGGCGGAGTCGCTCTTGTGGGCTCCGCTCGTCTTTGGCGCGCGGCCCGCGGGCTGGCGCCTGGCGCTTGTATGGGGTGCCGTCAAGGGGACTCGAGTCTCGGGCTCGATCGAAGCAGGTGGGCCGAGGCGGGCTGGTCCGTGTGGACTTCGCTCGCCTTCGGCTCGCTGCGCGCGACCGCTTCGCGGTCGCGCGCACGCTACTTGACGAGCGCCTTCGACGTCTCCTCTTCCATGGCGCGGCGGCCTTCCATCATCTTCGGCCACCAACGCTGGTCGCCCTTCCACTCGGGGAAGACGTCCCGCAGCTCGGGCATCACCTTCTCGGCGAAGAGCTTGGAGGAGTGTCGCACCAGCTCGTTCGGCATGTTGCCGATCGAGAGCAGCAGGAAGACGTGGCCGACATGGAGGGACTTGATCATGTCCTCCATCCGCTCGCGCACCGTCGCTGGGCTCCCGGCGATGATGTTCCCGTCGTCGATCAGCTGCTTCCACGGGATCTCCCCCAGGTCGTCGAGGGTGATCGGCTTGTACTGGTTGAGCGCGCCTTCCTTGATCGTGTTGATCGTCCGGTAGCCCGGCGGATCGGCAAAGCCCATGTGCACGTGGAGACAGCGGTTGAAGAAGTAGGAGACGTGCTCCTTGTAGAGCTTCTCCGCCTCTTCGTCGGTCTCGCCCACACACACGATCTGGGCGAAGGCGCCGCGGTAGGGCGACTCGTCCTTGCCGCCGGCGGCGACGCGTTCCCAATAGCCGTCGAGCAGCGCCTTGCCGCGCAGGTAGCCGGTGAAGGAGAGGTAGGAGTAGTTGTAGTCGTTCTCCACGCAGAAGTCCCAGGTCTCGATCGAGCCACCACCCGGGATGAAGACCGGCGGGTGCGGGTCTTGGATCGGCTTGGGCCAGCAGTTCACGTAGCGGAGCTGGTTGTACTTGCCGTCGAAGGCAAAGGGCTCGTCCTCGCGCCAGGCCTTCATCACGAGGTCGTGGGCCTCGAGGTATTTGTCGCGGGTGAGCGCCGGGATCTGCCCGTAGCAGAAGTTGGTGTCCATCGGCGTGCCCACCGGGAAGCCCGCCATGAGGCGCCCGCCCGACATCACGTCGAGCATCGCGAACTCCTCGGCGACGCGGATCGGCGGGTTGTAGAGCGCCAGCGAGTTGCCGATCACGCCGATCGCCGCCTTGCTGGTGCGCCGGGCGAGAGCCGCCGCCATCAGGTTGGGTGAGGGCATCATCCCGTAGCCGTTCTGGTGGTGCTCGTTGATGGCGATCGCGTCGAAGCCCAGCGCCTCGGCGTACTCGAGCTGGTCGAGGTAGTCGTGGTAGACGTGATGCCCGCGCTTGGGCTCGTAGATCGTGTTCGGGATGTCGACCCACACCGAGTGATTCTGGGTGCGGAAGTGCTCGTCGAGATCCGGCCAGGGCATCAGATGGAACCACGTGAATTTCATTGCGTCCTCCAAAGAGTTTCGGGAGGGTAGCGAAGTGCCCCCCGGGTCTTGGCCCCGCGCCCGCGGACCCGGTAAAATCGCTTTCCCGTCAACCGCTTAGAGAGTTAGTTCCCGCCTCTCGAGGAGTTCGATGCGAGCCGCCGTGATGCGCGACCACCGCCTGGTGGTGGAAGATCTCGACGCCCCGGAGCCGCGCGCCGGGGAAGTCCTCGCCAAGACCCTGGCCTGCGGGATCTGCGGCTCGGACCTCCACGCCCTCCAGCACACCGAGCGGATGGTGGAGAGTACGAAACGCGCCGGCGGCGTCTTCGATCTCGATCCCGCCAAGGGCGTCGTGATGGGGCACGAGTTCTGCGCCGAGATCGTCGACCACGGTCCCGGTTCCCCCAAGACCCTCGCCGCGGGCACCCGGGTGTGCTCGATGCCGATCCTGGTGGACGCGGCGGGTCTGCAGACGGTCGGGTACTCGAACGACCACCCCGGTGGCTACGGCGAGATGATGCGTCTGCAGGAGGCGCTCCTCTTGCCGGTGCCCAACGGACTGGCCACCGAGCACGCGGCGCTCACCGAGCCGATGGCGGTCGGGGTGCACGCGGTGGCGAAGGCGCGGCTCGACCCGGAGGACGTGCCCCTGGTGGTGGGCTGCGGACCCGTGGGTCTCGCGGTGATCGCGGCGCTGAAGCTCCGCGGCGTGGCGCCGATCGTGGCCGCCGACTACTCCGCCCGGCGCCGCGACCTGGCGGTCGCCATGGGCGCGGACGTGGTGGTCGACCCGGGTGAGGATTCGCCGTACACGTCGTGGAGCGAAGCAGCCGTGTACGCCGATCCGTCGAAGGCGCCCCCGCTCCCGCCCTGGATCCCCGGTCCGGCGACGCGGCCCGCCGTCGTCTTCGAGTGCGTCGGCGTGCCCGGCGTGATCGAGGAGATCATGCAGAGCGTGCGACAGGGTGCGCGCATCGTCGTCGTCGGTGTGTGTATGGAGCGCGACCACTTCGAGCCGATGTTCGGCATCAACAAGGAGCTCAACCTCCAGTTCGTCCTCGGCTACACCCCCGAGGAGTTTTCCGCCACCCTGCACCACATCGGCGAGGGCGAGATCCCGGTGGAGGCCTTGATCACCGACCGCGTGGGGGTCGAGGGGGTCGCCAGCGCATTCGAGGCGCTGGCATCGCCGGAGCGCCACGCGAAGATCCTCGTGGAGCCCTGGAGGAGCTGATCCCAGGCGATGAAGATCCGCGAGCTCTTGGCCGCGCGCGCCGGCGAGACCTTTTCGCTTCACGAGGCGCATCTCAACGCGCAGATGGTGCGTGTGCTCCGAACCATCGGATTCGACGTCGAGTACACCCGGGCCGAGGGGCCCTATCTCTTCGACGCCGAGGGGGCGCGCTACCTCGATCTGCTTTCGGGCTTCGGCGTCTTCGCGCTGGGGCGCAACCATCCCCGGGTCGTCGAGACCCTCCAGGAGGTGCTCACGGCCGAGCTGCCCCAGCTGGTCCAGCTCGACGCGTCGCCGCTGGCCGGTCTCCTCGCCGAAGCGCTCCTGACCCGCGCCCCCCACCTCGAACGGGTGTTCTTCTGCAACTCGGGCACCGAGGCGGTCGAGGCCGCCATCAAGTTCAGCCGCTACGCGACCGGTCGTTCCCGGATCCTCTACTGCGAGGGCGCCTTTCACGGGCTGAGCTACGGCTCGCTCTCGCTCAACGGGGAGGCGGGCTTTCGCGAGGGCTTTGGACCGCTGCTTCCCGAATGCGACGCCGTTCCCTTCGACGACCTCGAGGCGCTGGAGCGCGCCCTCGCCACCGGGGACGTCGCGGCCTTCGTCGTCGAGCCGATCCAGGGCCACAGCGTGGGGGTGCCGAGCGACGACTACCTGCCCGAGGCCGCGCGGCTCTGCGCGCGTCACGGCGCCCTCTTCGTCGCCGACGAGGTGCAGACGGGTCTCGGCCGTACCGGGCGCTGGTTCGCCGTCGAGCACTGGGGGGTCGAACCCGATCTCCTGCTCACCGCGAAGGCGCTCTCCGGGGGCTTCGCCCCGGTGGGCGCCGTGTTGTGTCGCGCCTCGGTCTTCGACCGCGTCTTCGACCGGATGGATCGCGCCGTGGTGCACGGCTCGACCTTCGCCAAGAACAACCTGGCGATGGCCGCGGGCCTCGTGACGCTCGAGGTGATCGAGGAGAGCGGGCTCGTCGAGCACGCCGCGCGGGTCGGCAACGAGCTCCTCGAGAAGCTGGGCGCCCTGGTGCCGCGCTTCGAGTTTCTCCACGGGGTGCGCGGACGGGGCATGATGATCGGCCTCGCGTTCGGGCCGCCGCAGAGCCTCAAGCTCAAGACGGCGTGGAGTCTCCTCGAACGCGCCAATACGGGTCTCTTCTGTCAGATGATCACGATTCCGCTCTTCGCTCGGCATCGGATCCTCTCCCAGGTGGCCGGTCCCGCCGGGCACGTCGTGAAGTTCTTGCCGCCCCTCGTGATCGACGGCGACGACGCCCAGTGGGTCCTCGGCGCGGTCGAGGATGTCGTCGGCGACGCCCACCGGGTGCCCGGTGCCGTCTGGGAGCTGGGCCGCAAGCTCGCCACCCAGGCCGTCAAGCGGCGGTAGCCGGGGCACCCGCGTCGTGCCGCAGGACGCCTCGGGGCTACAGCGGGTCGAGGAGCGTATCGGCGGCGCCGCGGCCGCTTGGGTCGGCGCCGTCGAGGCGCGCGCCGGTGTCGTGCTGGTCGTTTGTGGTGTCGCCACCGTGCTGGCGGTCGTGTTCGCGCTGCCCCGCCTGGGGCTCAACTCCGATGAGAACGCGCTCTTCGCTCCCGACGTGGGCTACGCGGCGCTCCGGCGCGACTTTGCGGCGGCCTTCCCCACGCTGATGGACCCGGTGATCCTGCTCATCGAGAGCGAAGACCCGGGCGCCGCCGCGGACGCCGCCGCGACCTTGCGCGAGCGTCTCGAAGCCGACCCCGAGCACTTTCCCGCGGTGCTCGACCCGACGGCGCGCGCCTTCTTCGAATCGCGGGGGTTGCTCTATCTGCCCACCGATGCGGTGGAGCGGACCGTCGACCGATTGATCGAGGCCCAACCGCTGCTCGGCGAATATGCGGCGGACCCCACCCTGCGCGGCTTCGCCCAGGTGGTGACGCGCGCGCTCGCGGCCGACGCCGACGCGTCCGACGGGGGGCTCGAGCGGTGGCTCCTCGCCCTCGCCGAGAGCGCCGAGTCGGCGACCGGCCCCCAGCCGCGTCCCCTCGAGACCGGACGTCTCTTCGGGCAGGGCGAACGCGACCCGGGCCGCTACTACCTGCTCGTGCAACCGCGGGTCGACCACGGTCGGCTGCGCCCCGCCGAGAAGACCCTCGAGGCCCTGGCGGCGTTGCTCGACGACCTCGGGCTGCGGGGCGACGGACCCGTGCGCGTGCGGGTGACCGGGCTCTACCCGCTCTCCTACGAAGAGGCGCACCTCGTCGAGCGTCAGGCGCGGATCGCCGGCCTCGCCTCCTTCGTGCTGGTGTCGCTGGTCCTGCTCGTGGTGCTCCGCAGTCGTCGCGTCGTCGGCTACCTGGTGCTCACCCTCGCCGCGGGGCTCGCCTGGACCGCGGCGTTCGCGGCGGCGGCGGTGGGCCACCTGAATCTGGTGTCGGTGGCGTTCGGGGTGTTGTTCATCGGCCTCTCGGTCGATTTCGGCATCCACTTCGTGCTGCGCTTCAACGAGGTGCGCTCCCTGGGCGACGCGGACGATCCGCTCGCGGAGACGGCGCGCAGCGTCGGGGCCTCGCTGGTGATCTGCGCCGTCACCACCTCTTTGGCGTTCTTCTCCTTCGTGCCGACCGCCTTCACGGGGGTGGCGGAGCTCGGGTTGATCGCCGGCGCCAGTATGTTCGTGAGTCTCTTCTTGAACCTCACCTTGCTGCCCGCGCTGATGGTTCGCTTTGGCGCGCCGCTGCGCACGCCGGCGACGCCCCGGGGCGGCGAGCCGCCCGCCGGGCGGGTGCCCTGGATGGCGCTCGCCGTCGGCGGCGGGGCCCTCGCGACCCTGCCGCTGCTCGCCCAGGTGCGCTTCGACACCAATCCCCTCGACGTCCGCGACCCGAGCGCCGAATCGGTGCGCGCCTTCGAGACCCTCCTGCGCGAGGGCAACGCGTTCCCTTGGAACCTCAACCTGCTCGTGGCGGACGCCGCGGAGGCGCGTCGGGTGGCCGATGCGCTCGCCGCTGCGCCGGCCGTCGACCACACGGTATGGCTGGGCGATCTCGTTCCGACGGACCAGGAGCTGAAGCTCGCGATCCTGGAGGACGCCTCCTTCGTGATGGGGCCCGCCCTCGAGGCCACGCCCGCGGTCGAGCCGGCGGGCTCGGAGGAAACCCGCGCCGCGCTCGTCGCGCTGAGCGGAGCTGCGGCGAACGACGACGAGCCGGCGGCGCGACGTCTCGCCGCCGCGCTCCGCGCGTTGCTCGCGCACGAGGATGTCGAGACGACCCTCACCCGCCTCAACCGGGTCTGGGTCGCTCCGATGAGCCGAGACCTCGGCCGGATGCGCGAGGCGCTCCGCCCGGTGCCGGTCCGGGCGGACACCCTGCCCGATGACCTCCGCCGCCAACGCGTCGCCACCGACGGCCGTCTGCGGGTCGAGGTCTTTCCCCGCGACGACCTGAGCGACGCGGTGTCGTTGTCCCGTTTCGTCGAGGCGGTGCAAGCGGTCGACGCGACGACCTTTGGCGAGGGCGTCGTCGTGCACGAGTCGGGACAGATCGTGGTCGACGCGTTCCGACAAGCCCTGGCCGTCGCCGCGGCGGGCGTCTTGCTCCTGTTGCTCTGGCTCTGGCGAAACCCTGTGGACACGGCGCTCGTGGCGGTGCCCATCGCCCTCGCGGCGCTGCTCTGCGCCGCTGGGACGGTCCTCTTCGGGATTCCGCTCAACTACGCCAACGTGATCGTCATCCCCCTCCTCGTCGGGATGGGGGTCGACAGCGGGGTCCACCTGGTCCACCGCTTCCGCTACGAGCCCCTGGAGGGTTCGCTGCTCCACACCAGCACCGCCCGCGCGGTCGTGGCGTCGGCGCTCACCACCCTCGCCAGCTTCGGGACCCTGGCGTTCACCCCACACCGCGGCATGGCGAGCCTCGGCCAGCTCCTGGCCCTCGGGATCGCGATGATCCTGCTCTGCAACCTGCTGGTGCTTCCCGGTCTCGCTCGGTGGTGGAGACCTCGAGCCGATTGACCCCACCGGCACGCTGAGGGTGTTCCGGTCTCGCTCGGTGGTGGAGACCCCGAGCCGATTGACCCCACCGGCACCCCGTGGGCACCCCGTTAATCCAGTCGCGGTGGGGACGGCGTCCTCGGACGGGGTAGAGTGCCGTGGATCAGGAGGAGGAAGCGGATGCGACGGGGTCTACTGTGGAGCGCGATCGTGGGGCTGCTGTGGGTGTCACCGGCCGCGGCCAAGACCTTCGACTGCGAGACCTTTCTCGGGCTGGACCTCGAGACCCGGCACCTCTACACCTGGGCGCTGGTCGAGGGCGGGATCGCCGTGCGGGCGTCGTACCAGGCCGACGCGATCCAGCTCGCGAAGGACGGGGACCAGGAGAGCGCGGACGGGTCCAAGTTCGTGGCGCGGGCGATCGCCGAGAAGCTGCGCCCCGCGATCCACCGGCCGCCGGGGGATCTCACCCGCGCCATCGAGGCGCGCTGCGCGACCCACCAGCCGCGTCGCTCGATCACCCTCGTCTTTCTCGAAACGATCGACGCGTGGCGACGACAGGGGCCGCAAACCCCGACCGGGCCCTAGCGCCGAGCGGCCGGGGAGACACCCGCTCAGGCGTCGCCGAGCTGCGCCACCCGGTCGATCCACGCGTGGAAGGCGTCTCCCGTGGGTTCCTTCGCGAACGCCCCGGGGAGCAGGATCAGACGATCGACCCCGATCTCGGCGAAGCGACGCACCGCGTCGGCGTCGATCTCCATCGTCGCCGGCGGCGTCACGCTGATCTCGAGCGTTCCGAGTCCGGCGGGCCGCCCGTAGCGTTTCTCCGCGTCGCGGATCGAGTCGAGACAGCCCTGCGTCCCCTCGACGTCGAGGTTGAAGCCGTACCAGCCGTTGCCACGCTCGACCGCGCGTTTGCAGGCGCCGGCGCTCCAGCCGCCGACGTGGACCGGGGGCGGCTGTTGCACGGGCCGGGGAAAGGCGTTGACCCCCTGGAAGGACACGAAACGGCCCTCGAAGCTCGGCTCTTCCTGCACCCAGAGCGCCCGCATCGCGTCGATCCACTCGTCGCTGCGGGGTCCCTTCTCGTCGAAGGGCGCGCCGATCGCGTCGAACTCGGGCTTCAGGTAGCCGACGCCGATGCCAAAGAGCAGCCGTCCCTTCGAGAGGTGGTCGAGACTTCCGAACTCTTTGGCCATCACCACCGGGTTGCGCTGGGGAAGGATCATGATGCCGGTGCCCAGCTTCACGCGTTGGGTCTCGGCGGCGATGAAGGCGAGGGCCACCGGCGGGTCGACCATCGGGTAGTGGGGCGGCACCGGGGAGGGCGGCACCTGGGGGTCGGGGAGGATCACGTGCTCCCCGGTCCACAGCGACTCGATCCCCGCCGCCTCGGCGCGTCGGGACGCATCGAGCATCGCGTCGGGGTCGGCGAGGGGGCCGTTGTTGATGCCAAAGATACCGATCTTCATCGCAGTCTCCGTGTTCGGGTCGTCCTGAAACGGAAGCGCCCCGCTCGCGACGTGCACGAGCGGGGCGCCTGCCACTCACCCCAGCGTATCGCGCTCCCTAGGGAGTGACCTTCTTGAGCTCGGGCATCACCTTCGTGGCGAAGGTACGCATATTGCGCTCGGCCTCTTCGATCGGCATCCCCGCGTAGGCGAAGACGCTGAAGAAGGAGTCGGCGCCGATCCGCTTGCAGTTGTCGAGGACCTTCTCGTAGCACTGCTCCGGGGTGCCCCAGACCTGCAGGCTCAGGAAGAACTCGATCATCTCCTCGAGACCTTGCTCGGTGCTCGCGGCGTCTTGCATCTCCTTGTAGGACTCGTAGCCGCGGATGCTCCCGAGATGACCCGCCTGCAGCTCGTAGTGCTTCACCACCGAGTCCCAGTAGCCGCCGATGTACTTGCGCGCGCCTTCCTCGGCGGCGGCAGCGTCTTCGTGGCAGAAGACCCAGCCCGCCGCGAAGGGCGGCGGCGCCTCGACCCCGTTGGCCTCGCGGAAGATCGTCCGGTACTCGTTGAGCTCGGTCGCGACCTGCTCCCAGGGCTTCTGGGGAATCACCAGGATCCCGACGCCCAGCTCGGCCATGTACCGCGCCGACTCCGGCGACACCGCGGCGGCGTAGGTGCGGCCCTTGAAGCTTCGCTTCGGGCGCGGGCGGATGTCGGCGCGCGGCTGCTTGATGAGCTGCCCGTCGAACTCGCAATACCCCTGCTCGAGACCCTGGATCAGCATCTGCGCCGACTCGACGAAGTACTGGCGGCTGTCGTTCATGTCCGCGCGGAAGGCGTTGAACTCGACGCGCCCGAGGCCGCGCCCGATTCCCAGGATGAAACGGCCCTGGCTCACGGTGTCGAGCATCGAGATCTGCTCGGCGACGCGCAGCGGGTCGTGCCAGGGCAGCACCACCACGGCCGAGCCGAGCTGGATCTTTTCGGTGCGTCCGGCGAAGTAGGTGAGGTACTGGAGGACGTCGGGACACATCGTGTAGTCGGTGAAGTGGTGCTCCACACCCCACAGCGAGTCGAAACCGAGCGGCTCGGCGAGGTCGCCGAGACGCAGCTCGTTCTGCCAGACGTCGTAGTCGGGGATCTGTTCCCCGGGGTTCTGGAAGACCAGGGCGGCGCCAACGTGCATCGTATGTCTCCGGGTTGATCCGCCCGGGACCGGGCGGGAAAGAGAGGCGAAAAGGCTATGAGATCCGCTCTACGTAGTCAAAATCTTCGATCATGCTGCGACTCGAGAGCCAGAAGTGGAGCGAGGCCCAGCTGTAGGCCCCGACGGTGACGATCGCCATCGCGTAGCGCAGCGAGTCGGCTCCGAAGCGGGGCTGGAGCTGGTCGCTCAACACCCCCGTGAAGAGCGGTCCGCAGGCCAGGCCGATGATGTTGATGATGAAGAAGAGCACCGCGGCCGTGGCCACCCGCATCGTCGGCGTCCCGAGGCTCTGGGTCGCGGCGAAGGCGGGCGCCTGGTAGATCTGGCCGAGCAGGGCCGGCATCAACGCGAGACCGATCGCGAGCGCCGTGTTCTCGACGAGGTAGGCGTACGCGAAGGGCACCGCCAGGGCCATCGTGATCGCGGGGAGGAGCGCGTAGGCGCGCCGATCGCGGCGCGCCCACCGGTCGGCCAGGACGCCGCCGACGAAGGTGCCGAGCCCCGCTCCCACGGCGATGATCAGCGCCGAGGCCTGACCCTGTTGCACCGAGTTGAGCCCGTGGGAGCGGTCGAGGAAGGAGGGCATCCAGGCGCCCGCCGAGTACCCGGCAAAGGCGTAGAGCCCCGACGCGAAGGAGAGGTGGCGGAACGAGTGCCGCTCCCACAGGTGTTTGAAGACGACACGGATCGACGGGATCTCGCGCTGCGGGTCACGCGCGGGCTCGCGCACGGTCAGCCACACGAGGGCCGCGACGAGCAGCCCCGGCAGCCCGACGATGTAGAAGGACTGGCGCCAGTCGAAGACCTGGAGGAGGTAACCCCCGGAGAGGTACCCGATCGCGAAGCCGATCGGCACGCCCATCGAGAAGAGCGCCATCGCGGTGGCGCGACGTTCGGGGGAGACGTAGTCGCTGATCAGCGAGATCGCGGGCGGGCTCCCGCCGGCTTCCCCCACCCCCACACCGGTGCGAAAGACGAGGAGCATGCCAAAGCCCTTTGCCGTTCCACACAGCGCAGTCATCGCGCTCCAGATGGCGACACAGGTCGCGATGATGTTGCGTCGCGAGTAGCGGTCGGCGAGACGTCCGATCGGGATCCCGAGCGTCGCGTAGAAGAGCCCGAACACCGTCCCCGAGAGCAGCCCGAGCTGGGTGTCGCTCAGCTGGAGGTCGGCTTTGATCGCCGGCAGGAAGATGTTGAGCACCATCCGGTCGATGAAGTTCACCGTGTAGACCAAGAAACAGACGAAGACGACGTACCAGGTGTACCGGTTGTCGGGCGGGCGCTCGGTCATGGGCGGCGATTCTACACAGGGGCGCCGCGCTTGCGGCAAAAAACGCGTCGCGTCCGGATCAGGAGCCGGCGCGATCGGCGGGCGGGTGGGGCGGTCGCAACGCGAAGACCATCGCGCACGCGATCCCATTCGAGATCGCGCCGAGCCAGAACGAGAGGTCGTAGCTCCCGGTGGCGTCGACCACGTAGCCGGCGATCCAGGGACCCGCCGCGGCGGCCGACCCGGCGACCGCGAAGACGAAGCCCACGATCGCGCCGACCGCCGCCGGCCCGTAGTAGTCGCCGACGAGGGCGGCGAAGAGGGTGGTCCCGCCGCCATAGGCGAAGCCAAAGGCCGTGGCCTCGAGCATCAGCAGGAGCCAGCTCTGGCTGAAGGGGAGCAGCGCGAACACCGCCGACTGGGTTCCGAGCACCACCACCAGCGCGGGGAGCCGCCCGACCCGGTCCGAGATCCCGCCCATCAAGGGACGTCCGAGGACGCCGCCCAGGCCGATCGCGCCGATCACCCATGACGCGCGCAGCGGGTCGATCCCGAGATCGATCGCGTAGGTGCCGAGGTGCACCACGGGGAGGAACACGACCAGCCAGCTCAGAAAGAACATCGTGGTCATCATCCAGAACGCGCCGGTGCGACGCGCCTCGCGCAGCGTCCACGGGTAGCGCGGCGGCGCGGAGGGCGTCGCGGTGCCGGGGTCGGGATCCTGGGCGACCTCGCCGTCCGGGAGGAGGCCCATCGTCTTGGGGTCGCGCACCACGAAGTAGGCGGCGACGAGGATCAGCACGCCCCCCACCGCGCCGAGCCACGCGTACGTGGTGCGCCAGCCCAGGCCTTCGATCATCAACGCCGCGATCGGAGGCGTCACGAGGTTGCCGATGCTCGCGCCCATCGTCGTGATCCCGAGGGCGCGTCCCCGCGAGCGCTCGAACCAACGGATCACGGTGGCGCTGCAGGGGACGAAGGCGGCGCTCATCCCGGCCGCGGCGATCGCCCCGAGATAGAGATAGAGCTCCCACTGGGCCTCGATACGCGAGAGCGAGAAGTATCCGAAGCCGAGCAACACCCCGCCCGCCGCGACCACCGGCCGCGGCCCCAGCCGGTCGGTGGCGCGCCCGGTGATCATGCCGAGGAGGCCGTAGAGAAACACGTACACCGCGAAGGCGCGCGACAACGCCTCGCGTGTCCACCCGGTATCCGCCTCGATCGCCGGGAGGAAGACCCCGAAGGTGTACTGCACCCCGTAAGCCGTCATCATCACGGTGAACGTGGCGGCGACGACGACCCAGCCGTAGAACCATCGGGTTTGCTTCACGTCCTTAGTGGACTTCGCGGCCCCGCCGCTGCGCGCGCAGGGCTTCGCCCGGCGCTAGCGGGGTTGTCTTCAAGGACCTCGAGTTTCCTGTTTCGACTATCGAAACGCCGGGATGACTTCCTTGGCCATCAACTCGATGTGTTCGTCGCTCCAGGACGGGGGGAGTCCGGGGGGGACGGCCCAGGTGTAGTAGCGATCGATCTTGGTCTCGGCGCGGTACTGCTCGATCATTTCGATGGCGCGCTCGGGGGTGACGATGTGGGCGCCCTGCTCCTCGAGACCGGCTCGGTCCCGCACCGCGTTGAAGAACGCCATCCCCGCGTCGCTGAACCACTTGGCGTAGCAGTTGACCTGGTAGACGAAGTGCTCCTCGGCTTCGGCCCAGCGCTTCTCGGGGTCGCGGGAGACGTGGAGCCACATGTAACCGCCGGCGACTTCCTGGGTCGCCGGGTCCTTGCCGAGCCGTTCGAGCTCGGCGTGGTAGACGTCCACCAGCGGTCCCATCGCACCGATCGCGATGTAGCCGTCGCCCAGCCTCGCCGCGCGACGCACCGCCGGCTCGCTGAAGCCGCCCACCCAGAGCTTGGCCCGGGGCTGCACCGGCTTCGGGAAGAGCTCGATGTCGCGGTAGGTGTAGTACTGCCCTTCGTAGGTCAGGCACTCGCCGTCGAAGAGCCGTCGGATGATCTCGAGCTCTTCGTTCATGCGCTTTGCGCGTTCGGCGCGGGGAATGTCGAAGCCGATGAACTCCTCGACGCGGTACCCCACCCCCAACCCGAGCTGGAGCCGTCCGCCCGAGAGCACGTCGAGGGTCGCGGCGTCCTCGGCGACCCGCACCGGGTCGTGGAGCGGGAGCAAGAGCACGCTCGTCCCGATCTCCACCTTGCTCGTGCGCGCAGCGATCGCGCAGCCCAGCGGCAACATCGACGGCGTATAGGCGTCGTCCAAGAAATGGTGCTCCGAGAGCCAGATGTCGTCCCAGCCGAGTTCCTCGGCGCGGACGATCTGATCGAGGATCTGTCCGTAGAGCCGGGTCCCGTCCTGCGGCCACGCCGGAGGGTTGCGGAAGTCGTACCAGAGGCCAAAACGCAACGGATCTGCCATCGGAAACACCTCCCCGAAGTCGGGAACCAGAGATCGAATCCCCGCACGCAACGGGAGCGCGCATCATACCGCGCCTGCCGCCGCCGCGAGTTGCACTCCCCATGGGAACCCACGGGCGCTGAATCGCCTCGAAGCGGGTCTCGTCAGAGCGGCATGGTTGGACTGGGGCCGGACATGATGGGGAGGTTCGAATGACCAGGAACAACGAGCAGGGAACGAAACGGTGGGCCCGGATGCTGTGGACAGCCGGCGGTGCGCTCGCGATGGGGGCGGTGTTGGCCGTCGCTCTTCCCGAGCGGGCCCGCGCGGGCGACGACTTCGAGCGCGGCTTCAAGCGCGAGCTCGGCGCCATCGCCGCGCACGAGGTCGTGGGTCTCGGTCGCCACATCCTGGTGGGCGCGGTGACCGGACATCATCACCACGGACACAGCCACGTACGCTACGACGGTCACCGGCACAACCGGGTCCGTCACCACCGCCACGACTACCGCGGTGATGTCTACCGACCGTACCGGTACGGCTATCGCTACGACGACCGCCCGTATCGGGGCAAGCGCTGGCACCGATACGAGCGCCGCCCGCGCCGCGTGGTCGAGCGGCACTACTACCACGGGCCGTCCTGCGGCCACTAGGGGACGCCGGAGTGCCGGCCCGCGCGCGAGCGTGGGCCGGCCGAGGGGCCTTGCTCGTCGGGGAATACGCGCGATCGGCCGATCGCGCGACGGACTAGTTGGTCACCCAGCTGATGTTGGCGTCGGCGATGGCCGGCGTGCGCTCGGCGAGCACGACGAGCTTGCGGGCCACCGCGCCGGCGATCTCTCGCAACGCCGCCGCGGGTGGGGAGTCCGGGGCGTGGAGGGTGATGGGTCGCCCCCGGTCGCCCCCCTCGACGACCCGCGGGTCGATCGGGATCTCACCGAGGAAGTCGACACCGATCTCCGCCGCGACCCGCGCGCCGCCGCCCTGGCCGAAGATGTAGTACTTGCGGTCGGGGAGATCCGGCGGCACGAAGTAGGACATATTCTCGACGATGCCGAGTACGGGCACCGAGACCTTCTCGAACATCGCGAGGCCCTTGCGCGCGTCGATCAGCGAGAGGTCGTTCGCTGTCGTCACGATGACCGCGCCCGAGAGCGGAGCCTGCTGGGTGAGCGTGAGCGCCGCGTCGCCGGTGCCCGGCGGCAGGTCGACGATCAGGTAGTCGAGCTCGCCCCAGTCGACGTCGCTCATGAACTGGCGCACGAGCCCGTGCACCATCGGCCCCCTCCAGATCACCGGCGAATCGTCGGTGAGGAAGAACCCCATCGACATCAGCTTGAGCCCCAGTCCCTCGTGGGGGAGGATGCGCTTGTCGCGAGTCTCGGGTCGACCCGAGACCCCGGTGAGCAGCGGGAGCGAGGGGCCGTAGACGTCGGCGTCCATCAGCCCCACCGTGGCGCCGGTCCCGCGCAACGCCAGCGCCAGGTTCACGGCGACGGTGCTCTTCCCGACTCCGCCCTTGCCCGAGGCCACGGCGATCACGTTGCGGACACCGGGCAGCAGGTCTTCGCCCCCCTGCGGCGTTTCGCGGCCGCGGGTCTGGGCGGTCATCGTGACCTGCACTTCGTCCACACCCGGTAGTGCCGAGACGCGATCCCGCGCGGCGCGTTGGAACTCTTCCTTCACCGGGCAGGCCGGGGTGGTGAGCTCGATGTCGAAGCGAACCCGGCCGCCGTCGATCTCGAGGTTCTTCACAAAGCCCAGGTCGACGATGCTCTTGCCGAAATCGGGGTCGACGATGGGGCGCAGCGCCTCGAGGACGCCGTCTTGGGTGGGGGAGGCCATGAGCTTCCTTTCGGGTGTGAGCCGATCTTAGCCGACGCCGGTTCCGGGGCCCGCCGTGGGGGTGCGGTCGGCGCCCCGGCGGTGGATGAGCATCAGGTTGCGCACGTAGACCACACAGTTGGGCAGGTAGGCGATCACGAAGACCGGGTCTTTGCGGTGGATGGCGTAGACCAGCAGGGTGAGCGAGCCCGCGATGCTGAGGTACCAGAACGAGAGGGGTACGTAGCTCTCACCAGCGCGCTCGGAGGCGATCCACTGCACGAGGAAGCGCGAGGCAAAGGCGGCCTGGCCCAGCAGCCCGACCGCCAACCAGAAAGGGGTGTCCGTCCATTCCATGGGCGGAACGTACCCCCCCTGCCGCGGCGCCTCCCCTTAAAAGGGTGGGATGCGGGGCGGGGGCCCCGTCACCCGGGGCACCTGGCCCTCGCAGCCCGGGGCCAGCGCCGCGGCGCGCCGCAGCACCGTGGGGTAGCCCTCGGTCACCAGCGCTTCGTCGAGGAGCCCGCGCTCGGCGAGCAGCCGGTGCATCTGCGAGAGGCGGTAATGGGGCACCGTCATCAGCAGGTGGTGCTCGAGGTGGTAGTTCACCCGGTTGGGGGCGAAGAAGATCCGCTCCCACCAGCGCGCCAGGGTGGTGCGGGTGTTTCGCAGCGGATCGCTCGGGTCGGGCACCATGGCGTGCTCGGCGATCGAACGGATCCGGGTGAAGAGGGGGTACGTGGTGAGCCACGCCACCCCCCACAAGAGGTAGAGCCACGGGGCGCCGGCCGCGCTCACGACGGCGAGGAGGAGCGCGTTCGTCACCAGGACACCCACGAAGGCGCGGCGGCCGTCGGCGTCGCCGGCGCGCCAGCGTTCGAAGGAACGCCTCCACGCCCCCGCCGCGAATTTGCGACCGGTCTGTCCGCTGAGATCGCGCCACATCTTGCGCCGCAGGCTCGCCGCAGTGGTCGGAAAGGGCTGCACCAGGACGAGGTCCGGATCCTCCGCGGTCCAGTTCTTGGCGTGGTGACGCAGGTGGTAGGGCCGGTAGGTCGAGAGGTCCGACCACACCGGATAGGCGCAGAGCCAGTTGCCCACCCCGTCGTTCACCCGCGGGTTCCGGAACATCGTGCGATGCGAGGCCTCGTGCATCAGCACCGCGAGGCCGAGCTGGCGTCCGCCGATCACGAAGATCGCGACGACGATCGAGAGCGGGTTCGGCCACCACGCGGCGACGCTCAGCGCCGCCGCGACGGTCGCCCAGTTGATCGCCACCGACAGGGCGCCCCGCAGGTCGCTCACCACGAGGAGCGACTTCATCTCCTCCCGGGTGAACCGCGCGTGCCACGCCGCGTTGGTGTCGGCGTCGGCCTGGAGATCGGGTTCGAGAGGGGCCGCAGCGGCGCTCATGACGCGAGTCTAGAGGCCATCGAGGAAGCCCGCGATCGCGTCCGCGGCCTCCCGCAGGTTCTGCTCGAGGGTGCGACCCGAGCGCTTGCGTGGCTTGAGCGAGTGGTCCCCGTCCTCGAGCCAGTGCACCGCGATCCCGGGCGCCAGCGGGTAGCCCGACACCTCGTCCGGGGTGCCAAAGGGGTCGCGGGTGCCCTGGAGGATCAGGGCCGGAGTGGCGAGGTGGCGCAGGTGCTCCACGCGGAGCGTCTCGGGCTTTCCGGGGGGGTGGAAGGGGTAGCCGAGACACACCAGCCCGGTGGCTTCCACCTCGTCGGCGACCATGCTCGCGATGCGCCCGCCCATCGATTTGCCGCCGATCGCCCAGCCCGGGCCGAGCTCGCCCGCGACCACACGCCAGCAGTCCTGGAGGACCGGGGCGCGATCCGGCCCGCGGCGCTTCCCGTCCACGCGGCGCTTCGCCATGTAGGGGAACTCGAAGCGCGCGACCCGCACCCCGTGCTCCA
>JANQRO010000213.1 GCA_028284525.1 Myxococcota bacterium
CCGAGGCCGAGCGCTTCGGGGCGCTCGTGCGCTCGCCGGCGTGGGCACTGCTCGACGCCGACGGCACCCGGCATCCGATCGCCGCGCCCGACTTCCTCGGCGACGACACGATCGTGTGGCGTTGGCGGGCGCGGTAGGCTTCGGGGGCTCGAGCGGTGCCGGTTCGCCTTGGACCCCAGGGCGCCCCGCCGCCGCCGAAAGGAGGAAGCGTGACCACGCCGTTCTGGTGTCTGCTCTTTGTCGCCGTGATGCCCTATCTGCTCGCCGGGCTCGGGGGCTACCTGCGGGTGCAGCAGCTCGGGGGTCTCGACGCCGAGCACCCGCGGGTGCAAGCGCTCGAGCTCCGCGGGGCCGCGGCGCGGGCCTACGCCGCCCAGCAGAACGCCTGGGAGGCCGTCGCGCTCTTCGGGACCGCCGTCTTCCTGGCGCACTTCACCGGTGCCAACCCCGGCTCGTCCGCGACCGCCTCGCTCGGCTTCGTCGCGACCCGCGTCCTGCACCCCGTCTTCTACGTCGCCAACGTGCCGATGGCCCGCACGCTCGTGTTCGTCGCGGGGCTGGGCTGCTGTATCTGGCTCTTCGTCCTGGCCGCGACGGCCTGAGCGACGCTGCTCCCGGCGCGCGCAGGCGTCGGGACGCGCTCGTGAGCAGCCCCCGTTCTCGCAACACGGCCGCGGCCGCCGCGGAGAGCCCGGCCTCGGCGAGCACGGGACGGACGGCGATTGGGGAGATCCGCCCCGCTGCCCTAGGGTGGCGCGATGGTGGTGCTGCTGCGCTTTCGGAGCGCTCGCTTCGATTCCGCTGGCGAGCCGCCGAATCCGATCAACCCGATCCGCGGACACGCCGCGCTCGTCTGGGCGGGAGCGGTGCTGCGCGCGGAAGGGTTCGGCTGTAGCGCGCCCCAGCCCGAGGACTGGGGGTGGTATTCCGACGTCGTCGACCCAGACGGAGGACGGTATCTGGTCGGGGCGAGCGGCGATGCCACGGGCGGCGGCGACACCGAGTGGTGCCTACAGCTCCACGCGCGGCGTGGCGTTTGGGACCGCTTGCGCGGCGCGAACCCGCTGACGCTCGACGCCCCACTGGTCCAGATTCTCGAAGGGCGGCTCCGCGCCGAGCCCGAGGTCGACGGGGTGGAACGCGAAGTCGAGCGCTGACTCGGGCTTAGGGCGGGGGCGCGCTGGCGCCGGCTCGGCCCGGACGGTGGTGGGTGCGCCAGTGACACAGCCCCATCATGCCGAATCCCGTGGCCATCAGCGCCGCGTGGAGCAGACGTGGCTCGGGCGCCAGCAGCGCCGCGACCAGGGTCGCCGCGAAGATCGGCGCGCCGGTCTTCCCGATCAGCTCCCACCAGAAGCCCGGATCGTCCATCGGTGATCCTCCCCAACGGGTCCCGGTCGCCAAGCTATCGCAGCCCGCGGTGGTAGTGTCTCGCCGCCGCGGGATGCGAGGGGCCACTCGCCGCCGTGGCTCGTTGGGGGGGACGCATGGCCAGACGCGCGCGCTCGTACTGGGAGGAGAACCTGCGCCTGGTGGGGATCTGTCTGGCCGTGTGGTTCACGGTCTCCTTCGGCTTCGGGATCCTGTTGCGCGACCTCCTCGACCGGGTGCAGATCGGGGGCTTTCGTCTGGGTTTCTGGTTCGCCCAGCAGGGGAGCATCTACGTGTTCGTGGCGCTGATCTTCTACTACGCGCGGCGGATGGCGGCGATCGATCGCGACCACGGGGTCGACGAGGACTAGCGGTGGAGCTCCAGACCCTCACCTACCTCGTCGTCGGGGCGAGCTTCGCGCTCTACATCGGGATCGCGCTCTCGTCGCGTGCGCGCAGCACCGGCGAGTTCTACGTCGCCGGCAAACACGTCCATCCCGTGGCGAATGGGATGGCGACGGCGGCCGATTGGATGTCGGCGGCCTCCTTCATCAGCATGGCCGGCCTGATCGCCTTCCTCGGCTACGACGGCGCCGTCTACCTGATGGGCTGGACCGGGGGCTACGTGCTCCTCGCGCTCCTGCTCGCGCCCTATCTGCGCAAGTTCGGAAAATTCACCGTCCCCGAGTTCATCGGCGACCGATACGCCTCCCAGGCCGCGCGTCTCGTCGCCGTCCTGTGTCTGATCGTGATCTCGTTCACCTACGTCGCGGGGCAGATGCGTGGCGTCGGCATCGTGTTCTCGCGGTTCCTGGGCGTCGACATCTCGGTGGGGCTCGTCGTGGGGATGGCGATCGTCTTCTTCTACGCCGTCCTCGGCGGGATGCGCGGGATCACCTACACCCAGGTCGCCCAGTACTGTGTGCTGATCTTCGCGTACACGGTGCCCGCGGTGTTCATCTCCTTCCAGGTGACGGGGGTCGCGATCCCACAGATCGCCTTCGGGAGCTCGTTGGCCGACGGTTCGGGCTTCCTGCTGGACAAGCTCGACCGGGTGGTCACCGACCTCGGGTTCGCCGCCTACACCGCGGGGACCCGCAGCCGGGTCGATCTCTTCTGTACGACGCTTGCGCTGATGATCGGCACCGCCGGGCTCCCCCACGTGATCGTGCGCTTCTTCACCGTGCCCCGGGTGCGCGACGCGCGGGTCTCGGCGGGCTACGCGTTGCTCTTCATCGCGATCCTCTACACGACGGCTCCCGCGGTGGCGGCGCTGGCGCGACTCAACCTCACCGAGACGATCCAGCCCGGCCCGGTGGGGAGCGCCGAGGGCAACCTCGCGTACGCCGAGCGCCCGAGCTGGTTCGCGACCTGGGAGGAGACGGGTCTGCTGGGCTTCGACGACAGGAACGGCGACGGCCGGATCCAGTACTACCAAGACACCGCGCCGCATTTCGCCGCCGAGGCAACGCGGCACGGCTGGCGGGGCAACGAGCTCCGGGTCGATCGCGACATCATGGTGCTCGCCAACCCGGAGATCGCCGGGCTCCCCGACTGGGTGGTCGCCCTGGTCGCGGCGGGGGGCATCGCGGCCGCGCTCTCCACCGCCGCCGGCCTCCTCCTGGTGATCTCGGCGGCGGTCTCCCACGACCTGCTGAAGAGTGTGTTCGCCCGCAACATCGACGAGCGTCAGGAGCTCCTGGCGGGGCGGGTGAGCGCCGCGGTGGCGATCGTGCTCGCCGGCTACCTCGGCTACAACCCGCCGGGCTTCGTGGCCCAGGTGGTGGCGCTGGCCTTCGGGCTCGCCGCAGCGTCGCTCTTCCCGGCGATCCTCCTCGGCATCTTCAGCGTGCGGGTGAACAAGCAAGGGGCGATCGCCGGCATGCTGAGCGGGCTGGCGTTCACCCTCGGCTACATCATCTACTTCAAAGGGGTCTTCGTGACCCCCTTCGCCGACAACGTCCCGGCCAACTGGCTCCTGGGGATCTCGCCGGAGGGCATCGGCGCCCTCGGTGCGCTGCTCAACTTCGCGGTCGCGATCGCGGTGAGCGCGGCCACCCCCGCGCCCCCGGCCGTCGTCCGCGAGCTCGTCGAGCGCATCCGCGTGCCCGGCGGCGGCGCTC
>JANQRO010000222.1 GCA_028284525.1 Myxococcota bacterium
GGCTCGACAAACTCGAGGACATCGACCGCAGCGTCGGCCACCTCGAGCGCGCCCTCGACGCGATCGGCTGAGCGGTCCCCCCGCATGCCGGTCATCGACTTCCGGGTCCGCCTGCCCGCCGAGCTGCGACCGCCGGCCGAGACACCGGCCGCCCTTCGCGAGCAATACGACGCCGAGCTCGACATCTCGACCAGCGCGCGTCGCGGCCTCGCCGATCTGCGCGAGGAGATGGACCGCGAGGGGGTCGACCACGCCGTGCTCCACGCCGAGTTCGAGTTCGGCGACCCCGCCGACGCCCTCAACGACGCGGTTGCCCGCTGTGTCCGGGAGGAGCCCCAGCGTTTCAGCGGGATCGGCACCGTCTCGATGGAGCCCCTCGACATCGCCCGCGCCTCCGAGCAGCTCGACTTCTGCAAGGCGGCCGGGATGGTCGGGGTGTCGATCCAGCCCTCGTTCTTCCACACCGCGATCGACGATCGGCGGCTCTACCCGGTCTACGCCAAGGCCTCCGAGCTCGACCTCGTGGTGTGTCTGCACACCGGGATCAACTACGGCGTCACCCACCCGATTCGCAACGACCACCCGCTCATGGTGGATCAGGTGGCCTGCGACCTCCCAAAGCTCCGGATCGTCGCCTGCCACGCGGGCTGGCCCTGGGTCACCGAGATGGTCGCGGTGGCGCGCAAGCACCCCCACGTCTTTCTCGAGTTCGGCGGGCTCGCCCCCAAGTACGTCGGGGCGCCCGGAAGCGGCTGGGAAGTGATGTTCCGCTTCATGAACAGCGTGCTCGCCGACCAGGTGCTCTTTGGCACTGACTGGCCGGTGATCTCCCAGACCCGCGCCCTCGCCGAGTGGCGCGCGCTCGGCCTGAAGGATGCGGTGCTGGCGGGGCTGCTGGGCGGCAACGCCGCGCGGCTGCTGGGTCGGGACCCCGCGCCGGGCCGCTAGCCGCCGCGGCCCATCCCGTCGACGAGCTCCGCGATCCGACGCGCCGCTTCCTTGTTCGCCCGGGCGATCGTCCGCATCCCGCCCTCGACCCGGTGCGCGTCGCCGATCAACGTCCAGACGGCGTGGGCGACCTCGTGGTGCGGCAGCGCCTCCATCGTCTCGAGCCAGCGTTCGATGTGGGGGTGTCCGCGGAAGTCGCTGCAGTTGGCGTACTTCGGCTGGTTCTGACCGAGCTCTTCGTAGGCGAAGAGATCGGCGATCGTCGCGTGGGAGCCGCCGCCGAGGTAGCCCGTCGGCGCGAGCATGCCGTCGACGATGCGGAGCGCTTGCTCGACCACCGCGGCATTGTCCCGGAGACCGGTGAAGGTGTTGCGCCGCAGCCAGTCGTCATCGGGGCGTTCGACCCCGAAGACCCGCGGCCAGAGGGTCTGACTCCACTGGACGACGAGCTCCCGGGTGTTGCGGTGGTGAAAGTGGAGGTACTGGTTCACACGCGCCCGGTGGCGGGGATCGTCGGGCCAGAGATCGTTCCACCCGTGCTTCTCGCACAAGTAGATCATGATCGCGGGACACTCCCAGAGGGCGAAGCCCTCGTCCTCGATCGCCGGCACCGTGCCGCGGGGATTGATGCCCGCGAGGAACTCCGGGGTCTTGGCGTCGCGGTTCTGGCTGGTGAGCACCAGCTCGAAGGGCAGCCCCTTGATCAGACACAGCCAGACGACCGACCGGACCGGCTGGGAGTTGGGGATTCCGTAGATCCTGAGCATCGGTGCACCTCCTGGGGCCCGAGGGCGGCCCGGGCGAGGCTATCATGACGGCCGGGAGGCCCCATGAGCTACGAAGGCCGTCTGATCTCCGCCGACTCGCATGTCGTGGAACCCGCGGATCTCTGGGTGACGCGCATGGACCGGAAGTTTCGCGAGCGCGCCCCGCGCATCCGCGAGATCGACGAGGCCGGCGACTACATCGTGATCGACGGGCTGCGCCCGCGGCCCCTGGCCTTCGAAGGCGCGATGGCGGACCTGAAGGCCCAGGGCGCCGAGATCCCCAAGACCCAGGGCTACAAGTACGACGACGTCCGGCCCGGCGGCTGGGACCCCGACGCGCGTCTCGAGGACCAGGAGATGGACGGGGTCTCGGGGGAGCTCTTGTATCCCGGGGTCGGACTCACCCTCACCCGCGCCCCCGACGCCGAATACCTCTACGCCTGCTGTCGCACTTACAACGATTGGCTCGCCGAGTTCTGTGCCGCCCATCCCGAGCGCCTCAAGGGCACCGCGATGATTCCCAACCGCGGCCCGATCGAGTGGGCAATCGAGGAGGCCGAGCGCGGGGCCAAGCTGGGGCTCGTCGCGGTCACCCTGCCCGCCTGGAGCGACGACCGGCCCTACAACCTCCCCGAGTGGGACCCGCTCTGGGCCGCGCTCCAGGACATGGCGCTCGTCGCGAGCATCCACATCGGTGGCCGCGAGCCCTTCGGCAAATTCAAGGGCCCCGGCGCGGGGGGCTCGATCATCACGATGCTGCGGGTCGAGATGGCGGAGCCGATCATGACGCTGATCTGGGGCGGGGCGCCGATGCGCTTCCCGCGCATGCGCTGGGCGATGGTCGAGAGCGGGATCGGGTGGATCGCGGCGCTCCTCGAGTTCATGGATCACTGGTGGACCGATCACCGGGGGTGGATGGAGCCGCGTCTCGACGAGCCGCCGAGCGCCTACTTCCGGCGCCAGTTCTTCGCGACCTTCGAGAGCGACCGGGCGGGCGTGCTGACCCGCGAGATGCTGGGCGAGCGCTGTCTGATGTGGGGCTCCGACTATCCCCACACCGAAGGGGTGTGGCCCTTCTCGCGCAAGCAGGTCGCCCAGACCTTCGACGGGGTGCCCGAGACCGACACCCGGCGGATGGTGCACGACAACGCGGTCGAGCTCTACGGATTTCCCCCGGCCTGATCGCGCCGGCGCGGCGAAACGCGTTCAGAGTTCGCCCAGGGCCTTTGCCACGGGCGCCAGCCCCGCCACTTCTTCTGCGGGGGACGCGGCGCTGGGGATCACGATCATCATGTCGGCGCCGGCGGCCGCGTAGGCCCGCGCCTCGTCGAGAAAGGCGGACTGCTCGCTCGCCTTCGGGATCGCGCCGACCGCCATCACGGTCTTCTGGATGGCGTCGTAGTCGCGGCCCAGCGCATCGCAGTGGCCGCGCAGCACCGAGAGCTTGTGTTCGAAGCCCGCGACGCCCTCTGCCGTGGTGAGATTGCAGGCGTCCGCGTACTGCGCCACGAGGCGCAGGGTCTTGCGCTCCCCCCCGCCGCCGATCAGCAGGGGCGGTCGCGGTCCCTGGACGGGCCGGGGAACGTTGCGCGTCGTCTCGAGCTGGTAGTGCTTGCCGCGGAAGGGGCCCTCGTCCTCGCCCCACATCTGCAGACAGATCTGCACCGCCTCCTCGAGGCGTTCGAAGCGCTCGCCCAGGGGCGGGAAGGGAACGCCGAGGCCGCTGTGTTCCTCCTCGTACCAGGCGGCGCCGAGACCGAGAAAGGCGCGCCCCTCCGACAGGACGTCGAGGGT
>JANQRO010000270.1 GCA_028284525.1 Myxococcota bacterium
GAGCGCACCGCCCTCGGCGGGCTCGGGGTGGGCTCGCCGGTGAACCTCGAGCGGGCCCTGCGAGCCGACGGTCGCCTCGACGGACACATCGTCCAGGGCCACGTGGACGCCACCGGAGAGGTGGCGGCCCTGGAACGCGCGGGGGACGACGTGCGCTTCGCGGTGCGCTGCGCCCCGGACTTCGCCGCCCAACTCGTCCCGAAGGGCTCGGTGGCGATCGACGGCGTGTCGCTCACCTTGGTGAACGTCGAGGAGGAGGGCTTCGACGTGGCCCTCATTCCCCACACCCTGCGCGAGACGACCCTGGGCGAGCGGGCGATCGGCGACCCGGTGAACCTCGAGGCCGACGTCCTCGGCAAGTACGTGCTGCGCTATCTCGAGCGCGTCGCGCCCGCCCGCTAGACAGCCCGGCCGGCGCTCAGCCGAGGCGGTCGAGGAACAGGGTGGCGATCCCGAGGAACGAGAAGAAGCCACACGCGTCGGTGAAGGTCGTGACGATCACGCTCGACCCCAACGCCGGGTCGTAGTTCGCGGCCTTGAGCGCCAGGGGCACGGCGGCGCCGACCAGGCCCGCGACCGCGAGGCTCACCAACATCGCCGCGAAGACGACGACGCCGAGGAAGGGCTGGCCGCCCCACACGTAGACGAAGCCCGCGGCGAGAAGCCCCGTCGCGGCGCCGACGGTCACGCCGACCGCGAGCTCTTTGCTCACCGCGCGCATCCCGCTCGAGAACTCGAGCTCGCCCAGAGCGATCCCCCGCGCGACGACGGTCAGCGCCTGGGTCCCGCCGTTGCCGGCCATGCCCGCGACCACCGGCATGAAGACGGCGAGAAGCACGACCTCCTCGATCGTCCGCTCGAAGAGCCCCACGATCCAGGCGGCGAGGAAGGCGGTGCCGAGGTTCACCACCATCCACGGCAGCCGCTTCTTCACCGAGAGGTGGATCGGACTGAAGACGCGGTCCTCTTCGGAGAGGCCGGCGAGGTTGTAGATGTCCTCGGTCGCCTCTTCCTGGATGACGTCGATGACGTCGTCGACGGTGATCAGCCCGTGCATCCGCCCCGTGCCGTCGATCACCGGCACCGCGAGCAGGTTGTAGCGGGCGACGATCGCCGCGACCTCCTCCTGGTCGGTGTCGACCTGGACGCTCACCGGGTCGCGCACCATCAGGTCGCCACAGGCGCGGCTCGGAGCGGCGGTGACGAGCCGCCGGATCGGCACGACCCCGAGCAGCCGGGCCTCGTCGTCGACGACATAGAGGTACAGGATGGATTCGGATTCGGAGTCACCGCCCAGCGCCCGGACGTGATCGATCGCCTCTTCGGCGGTCATCTTTGCGTCGAGGGCGACGAAGTCGGTGTTCATCACCCGGCCGGCGCTCGACTCCGGGTAGAGCTCCATCTTCTCGAGGTCGCGTCGACGCTCCTCGGGGAGGAGCGCGACGATGTCGTCGTGCCGTTCCTCGGGAAGCTCTTCGACCAGGGCCAGCATGTCGTCGATGTCGAGCCGCGCGAGCACGGCCGCGAGGCGTTCGTCGTCGAGGGCATCGACCACCTGGCGGAAGATGTCCGGCGGGAGTTCCGACAGCGTCTCGGCGGCGCGCCGCTGCTCGAAGAGCAGGTCGGTGACACTGCGGATCTCGTCCGGGGTGAGCACCGCCAGCATGGGCCCCAGGTCGGCGGGGTGGACGCGGGCGACGATGCGTCCGGCGCGGGCGGTCATCCCGCTGGCGAGCAGGCGCCGGAGAATTCTCGTCGTCAGTTCGGGGTTCGCCATCTCGGGCTCCCGCGTTCGACTGCTGCGAACGACCGGGCCCGGAGAGGCCGCGATCGCTCAGTCCCTAGGGTGGGGTTGTTCGGGTTCGCTCTGGATGTCCATGGCTCGGGTCGAGTGTGGCCCACCGCCCGCCCCTGCGCTAACGGGCCTAGCTCCCTTTCGGCCCCTCCGACGCCGAGTTGAGAAGATCCGTAGAACCCAAAAAACGCTGCAAGACCGCGGCGTTTGCGGAGCGTCCCCAAATCCGCGGAAACCGGCTGCGACGGGGATGCGGTAGACTCCCCAACGTCGATTCGTCCCGCCGCATGCCCCGACGGAGATCGAAACGCGGCGTGGAGGGCACCCTGTGAAGCAGCTGATCGAAGCGATCGTTCGCGCGCTCGTCGACAAGGCGGACGAGGTCCAGATCAAAGAAGTCGTGGGTGAGCACGCACATGTCCTGGAGCTTTCCGTCGCGAAAGAAGATCTGGGGAAAGTGATCGGGAAGGGCGGAGCCCACGCCTCGGCGATCCGCACCATCATGGCGGCGGCCAGCGGCAAGGAAAAGAAGCGCTACATCCTCGAGATCATCGAGCACTAGGCGCGCCGCCGCCGGTTACGAAAGCGAACGGCCAAGCACGATTCCGTAACGGGGACGGCGCCGCTCCCTCACGCGCAACACGGCGGATTGTCGAGTCTGCGGGCCCGGTTGGGTCCACTTCCTGCGCGGCTCCGTTCTGCGGCACGCCACTTGCTCTCTGTTCCGGGACCGGATCGTCCGCGCGGTCCGGGTCGTGACAGGAATGGGGGGACAGGAATGAGCGGAATCTTTACGCCCGAGGAATCGCTGGCCAAGGGACACGACCTGCTGCGCTCCGGCCTGCAACAGGCAGCACTCGAGCAGTTCGCCAACGCGTACGAGCGCGACCCGTCGAACCCGCGTTTTCGCTCCTACTACGGGTGGGCGGTGGCGCTGATCGAGCGACGGATCGATCGCGGTCTCTCGCTGTGTCGCTCGGCGTTGCGCGACGACTACGACAACCCGGAGGCCTACTGCAATCTCGCCAAGGTGCTCCTGGCCTTCGGGCGGAAATCGGAGGCCCTCCGCTACCTGCGCCGGGGGCTGATGGTCGCGCCGACCCATCCCCTGTTGATCCGCGAGTGGCGCAACCTCGGAGTGCGCAAACGCCCGGTGCTGCCCTTCCTGTCGAGGCGCCACCTGTTGAATCGCTGGCTCGGGCGGATGCGCGGACGCGGGGCCCAGCTCCCGATGGGCCCGCAGATGGCCACCTGAGGTCTGCGGAGGGCGACGGGACCGACCGCCCGCGTCGGGGTGGGGAGAGCCGTTCCCGCGACGCTTCGTCGGGGCCGAGACACCGGCCCACGCTTGACGCACCGACCGGGAACCGGTATTTCTCCCGGCCCTCTCGCCGGAGACGCCCGTGGGCAGTGTCGTCAAATGGCGCCGCAAGAAGATGCGCAAGCACAAGAAGCGCAAGCTTCTCAAGCGACAGCGCCACAAGCGCAAGCGCTAGAGACCGGTCGGGCGCACCCGCTCGATCTTCACTAGAAGGCCATCGCTCGCCTCCCTGCGCGCGGTCATCGACCGCGCCGCGGGAGCCCCGCGTCTGGGCACGACGCCCCGCGCCCGCGACACGGTGCCCATCGGTGCGCGCGCCGCGCTCTCGGTCGGGGGTGGAGTCGATTCCTTCTTCTTCCAAAAACTCGCGAACGACAAGCAGCTTGGCGCTTCATCAGCTTGATTTTTTTGCCGTTCTGCCTTGACGCTGCTGGTTCCGGTATGTAACCGTGACCAGCAAGAGTGGCTCTTA
This sequence comes from Myxococcota bacterium, assembly GCA_028284525.1. Taxonomy (GTDB): domain Bacteria; phylum Myxococcota_A; class UBA9160; order UBA9160; family PR03; genus JANQRO01. Next base: position 3,589 of record JANQRO010000270.1, read on the forward strand.
AGCCGCGGATTGTGGACCGGATTGGAGGCAAATAGCCATCAAGTCGCTGATCGCAATTCCCGATAGGGGCGGTGATCGCCCGAACTCGAAGAGGCAGAAGGCTTCGGAGATGACGGGGGATCCGGTCCGAAACCCGGTTGTGCCGATCGGGCTCCGGATTGCGACAGCGGCGCGGACACGAGGTGGATGCGCTCTGGGCGATGCCTAGCGCCTGGGATTCCCATCCACCCGTCCACGACGCAGAGGTACGACCGAGCCAGATTCGTTTCGAACTCACACGCAGGCTGATTCGGCCCCCGGGTCGTCGGCTTGCGGGGAGCCCGAGACGGCTGGCTTGGTGACTGCTGCTCGAGGGACGGCCGCGGCGCGGGAGACCAACAAGGGGGGTGACCCAAGTTATGGCAGCTCGAAAGAAGGCAACGCGCAAGAAGGCCACCCGCAAGAAGGCCACGCGTCGCAAGACGACGCGCAAGAAGGCCACGCGGAAGAAGGCCACGCGCAAGAAGGCGACTCGCAAGAAGGCCACGCGCAAGAAGGCGACTCGCAAGAAGGCGACTCGCAAGAAGGCGACTCGCAAGAAGGCAACTCGCAAGAAGGCGACTCGGAAGAAGGCCACGCGCCGCAAGAAGACGACTCGCAAGAAGGCGACGCGCAAGAAGGCGACTCGCAAGAAGGCCACGCGCCGCAAGAAGACGACTCGCAAGAAGGCGACTCGGAAGAAGGCGACGCGGAAGAAGGCGACTCGCAAGAAGGCGACTCGGAAGAAGGCCACGCGCCGGAAGACGACTCGCAAGAAGGCGACGCGCAAGAAGGCCACGCGCCGCCGTGTCGCGCGCAAGAAGGCCACTCGCCGCCGCTCCGCCTAGGATCGACGACGGGCCTTTTTAGGTCTGAGACCCCGGCTGGCTCCGGTCAGCCGGGGTCTCCTTGTCTGGGCTCCCCACGGGGTTGCCGGCCTGTGAGGCTCGCCTAAGATCGCACCTCTCCGGAGGAGCCCGTGGCCCGCATCACCGTCGAAGACTGCACCGAGATCGTTCCCAACCGCTTCCACCTGGTCCAGATGGCCGCGATCCGCGCCAAGCAGATCAAGCGTGGCTCCCGGGCGATGGTCGACTCCGAGAACCGCGAGGTCGTGACGGCATTGCGGGAGATCGCGGCCGGCCTGATCCGGCCCGACTACTCGCTGTCCGAGAGCGAAGACGTCGAGAGCGGCGCTTAGCCCAGGGCCTCGACAGCGGCGCCTAGCCTACGGCCTCGAGGTCGGCGCCTAGCCCAGGACCTCGACGGGGACGCGCACCGAGAAGGTCGAACCCTCCCCGACGTCACTGCGCATCGAGATCGACCCTTCGAGCAGGGCCACCAGGTCGCGGACCAGCGACAACCCCAGGCCCGAGCCGCGGTACTTGGTCGACGCGAGATCGTCCACCTGGAAGAACTCGTCGAAGGCGAACTGTTGGTCGTCCGGACAGATCCCGATTCCGGTGTCGCGCACCTCGAAGACGAGGTCGGCGCCGTCCATCCGCACGCCGATCTCGATCGTGCCGCGTTCGGTGAACTTCGCCGCGTTGTCGAGGAGCAGGAAGAGGATCTGGTTGACCTTGGTGAGGTCGGTCTTGATCTTCGGCAGCGGCTCCTCGAAGTGCTTCTCGATGGCGATCGGCTTGTCGCCCAAGGTGTCCTGGACGCTGAAGATCGATTCCTCGACCACCTCGCGGAAGTTCACCTCCTGGAGCGAGACCGGGAGCTCGTTCTGCTTGATGCGCCAGAGGTCGAGGATGTTCTGCAGGGTGCGTAGAAACGCGGTGCCGTCGTCGAGGGCGTTGCGCAACCCCGTCTTGGCGCCCTCCGACAGGACGTCGTTCTCCCCCGCCAACACCGCGATGATCGCTTCGATGATGCCGTTGAGCGGGGTGCGCAGCTCTCGTGACATCTTTTCGATGAAGTCGTTCTTGAGCTTCTCGACCAGGCCGAGCTGCTCGTTGTTGCGCAGCAGCTCGATGTCCTGGGAGAAGAGCTCCTCGGAGAGCCGGAGGATCTCGTCGCTCTTCTCGTCTTCGTCGCGGTGATGGCCGGCGAGACGCTCGCGTAGCGCGCAGTTCTCGATCTGCGCCCCGAGGCTTTCCGCGGTGAGCGCGACCAGGGCGCTGAGTCCGGGGGCCGGTGGCGCCGCGAAGGTCGTGGCGAGGACACCGAGGACGCCCTCGCTGCCGATCACCGGCACGAGGTTCGAGCCCGCGGCGTCGCGGGGCCCGAGCAGCGCCGAAGGTTCGACGGCGACGGCGGTCGCCCCGGCGCGCACCTCCTCGAGGGTGGGGGCCCAGCGCGACGCCAGCTGGACGGCGAGCTCGGCGTTGGGGAGGCCGGCGGCGCTGCGGAGCTGGAGGGTGTCGTCGTCGCCGCTGCAGAGAAAGACGAGGACGGCGCCTTCGGTCATCGAGGCGAGCCGCGTCGCGACTCCCCGGACGAGCGAGGCGAGCTCGCTGCGGTGGTCGTGGGTGCCCGGTGCGGGCGTGGACTCCGAGGCCGTGGACACGGTCGAGCGCTCCTAGAACCGGTCGTCCGCTTCGAGCTCGATCTGCTCGAGGGGTGATTCTTCGATCTCGTCGTCACCCTCGATGCCGCCCTCCAAGGCCAGCTTGGTCTGGAAGTCGGTCGGGTTCGAGGCCGCCGTGAGGGCCGTTTCCACCGAGATCTTGTTGGCGCGGACCAGGTCGAAGAGGTGTTGGTCGAAGGTCTGCATCGCCTCGCTGCGTCCGCGGGCGATGTAGTCGGTGAGCTCCCCGGTGCGCCCCGGGTCCTTGATGCACTCCTGGATGCTCCGGGTCGCCCGCATCACCTCGACCGCGGGCACGCGGTCGCTCTGCTTCTTGTTCACCAGCAGCCGCAGCGACACGATCGCCTTCAGGTTCTCCGCGAGACGCGCCCGCACCTGGAGCTGCTCTTCGGTGGGGAAGAAGGAGACGAGGCGGTTGATCGTCGACGCCACGTCGTTGGTGTGGATCGTCGAGAACACCAGGTGCCCGGTCTCGGCGGCCTTGAGCGAAGTGTCGACGGTCTCGAGATCACGCATCTCACCGACCATGATGACGTCGGGGTCCTGGCGCAGCGCCGCGCGCAACGCTTCCGGAAAGGAGCCCGTGTCGGTGCCGATCTCGCGTTGGGTGATGATGCTCTTGTCGTGGGTGAACACGAACTCGATCGGGTCCTCGACGGTGATGATCTTCGCTTTGCGCGTCCGGTTGATCTCCTGGATGATCGTCGCGAGGGTCGTCGATTTGCCCTGGCCGGTGGCGCCGGTGACCAGCACGTAGCCGCGCTTGAGGTCGGCGATGTCGCGGAGCACGCTCGGGAGGTTGAGCTCTTCGAAAGTTCGGATCTGCGGCGGGATCACCCGCAACACGATGTTGTAGAAGCGCCGTTGCCGGGAAATGTTGACGCGGAAGCGTCCCGCTTCGTCGGGCAGCTCGAAGGCCAGATCCAGCTCGTTGAAGTCGTCGGGGATCTCGCGCGGGTAGCCCGCGATCAGCACCTCGGCGATCTCTTCGGTGTCCTTGGGGGCCAGCACCTTGTAGCGGAGCTCGACGAGCTCGCCGTGAAAGCGGTAGAGCGGCAGATACCCGACCTGGAAGTGGATGTCGGAGGCGCCCTTCTCGAGTCCGAGACGGAGGAGGCGGTAGAGCTTGTCGCGTTCCATCGACGCCGTTCCTCGAGCAGTCCACCCTCTGGCGCGCCGTCCCTCCGACGCGGCAGGAAACCAATGGGCCTATCGGGAGTTCGCGCCGGGGTCTTGACCGGGGTGCGCGGTCCTCGCGGCTATACTGCTCGTCGTCGAGATGCCCCGTTGGCACGCCCGAGACCCCCACGGGGAATTCGGTAGGCTGTGAGCGTGACGCCCCCGAGAGCGGGGCCCCGCTCGAGGAGACGGGAGAAGAGGATGGCGAGGCTCGCTCACATGCCCCGGCACACGCGATGGCGGGGTCTTCGATTCGCCCTGATGGGAGCGTGGATGGGGGCGGCGTGGCTTCTGCCGGAGGCCGGCCCCGCGTGGGCCCAGGGCGCCGGAGCGGGCGCCGGGCAGCAACCGGTCCCCCTCGATCTGCTCCTGCGTCTCCCGTCGGGCTCGAGCTTCGAGGTGGAGACGGCGGGGGGCCTCACCCGCACCGAGTGGCGAGCGCGCTTCTCGAAGCGGATCCGCGAACGCGACGAGGCCAAGGCCGCGCTCGACGAATCACAGGCCCAGCTCTCGAAAATTGCCTCCAAAACGGCGGGTTGGAACCTCGGCACGCCCGGCACCGGCGCTGGGAGCGTGGACCCGGACGCGCCCCTCTCCTTCGAGCTCAACCAGAAGATCCGCCGCCAGAAGAAGGAGCTGCGGGCGGCCGAGGCCGAGCTCGAGAGTCTCAAGGTCGAGGCCAACATGGCCAAGGTGCCCGACGACTGGCGCTCCCCGGTGGCCCCGAAGCCCGTCGAGAAGACCTCCACCTCCGAAGACTGGTAGCCAGACCGTGGACGCCGCGCCGCGGCGTCGCTAGGTTGCGCCCCCGCAGGAGGGGCCATGGCCGAAGACCAGAATCACGACGAAGCACCGGGCCGGGTCGACGGGGTCTCGATCCTCTACATCCTCGGCGGCATCCCCGCGATGGTGGCCTTCTTCGTACTGCTCTTCACCCTCGGCGTGAAGGGCTGCGGCGTCCCCGCCTAGCTCCCGACCTCTCCGCGACTTCCGGGCGCGCCACGCGGCCGAGGGCGTCACGGCCCGCGCCAATTTGACTCAACCCCCGGGTGGGACGGGCCGATCCACGGTTGGTGGACGAGGGCACACCCAACCAGCTGCAACCGCTCCGGCGGGGCTACGCGACGCGACGCGTCCTGATCTCGCTCCTGGTCGCGGCGGTGCTGCTCGGATGTGGCGCGTTGCCCTCGGTGCTTCCCGCCCGCTACGCGTACTTCCAGGATCCGGCCCCCGCCGACCCCTGGACGCCAAAGATCCGCGGCTGGCAGAGTCGCGAACGCGCCGACCGCGGCGAGCCCACGCCGGTGTCGGCGCCGGTGCCCGCCGAGACCAGCCGCGAGCGCGACGCGCTGCGGGCCAAGTACGAACGCTTCCGCCGCGCGCACCGGCGCGCGATCGCACGGGAGGTGGCGGCGTGGATCCAGGCGCAGGCGCCCGAGCACTACATCCCCGACGGTGCCTTCGACCACTGGGCCACCACCGAAGAGACCCTCGAGGGCAACGGCGACGACTGTGACGGTCTCGAGCTCCTCGTGTTCCACTTCCTGCGGGACATGGGGCTCGGGGACGAGAAGGTGTATCGCGCGATCGTCCACCGCCCGGCAGACGGACAGCACCACATGGTGACGCTGTGGTTCGAGGATCCGACGGACCCCTGGGTCATCGATCCCACCGGCGCCATGACGCGCGGGATGCCCCGGATGTCCGAGGTGCCCGGCTGGGTTCCGCTCAAGATCTTCTCCGACGAGGAGGAGTTCTCGGTACGCCCCACCTTGCGCGGCCGCGAGCTCGCCGGGGAGACCGGCGGGGACGCGCAGGACCTGGCGAGCGCCCGCTAACGCCCGAGCGCTAGCACCACCCTCCGCGCGAAGCCGGCCATCTCGCGAGCGCCAGCGAGGGCCCGCACCACCGCTATCTTGCGCCGATGCGCGGCGTAGCGGCCCCCCATCCCTTCGACGGCTCTCCGGTCCAGATGCGACGCGAGCGCGTGTTCCTCGTCCTCGCCGGAATCTTTCTCGGCGCGATGGCCATGCTCAACATCCTCGGGGTCACCAAGTTCATCCGGCTGGGCCCCTTCGAGCTCGCCGTCGGCGTGCTGCCCTATCCGCTGACCTTTCTGTGCACCGATCTGATCAGCGAGCTCTACGGGCGCGCCCGCGCCAACGCCGTCGTGTGGACCGGATTCGGCATCAATCTGCTCCTCCTCGCCTTCATCGCGCTGGGCGACGCGCTGCCGTCGATCGATTTCCGGACGCCGGTACAGCGGATCGTAACCCTCGAGTCGGTCGGGGCCCTGCATCCCGACGGCTCCGCGGTGCGCGACCCGGCGACCGGAGCGCCGCTGGCCCAGCCCGCGCGTCGCGTGACCGGTGTCGACGGCACACGACTCGTCCCGCTCGATTCCGTCCGGCTCGACTCCCTCCGTGGTGCACCGCCCTCGGCGCGTAGGCTGGTCGACGGGGAGACCGGGGAACCGCTGCTCCGCGAGGAGACGCTCTTTGGGCGGATCGCGACCGCCACGCGTCAGGCCGTGCTCGCCAGCATGGTGGCGTACCTGTTCGCCCAGCTCATCGATGTCTGGCTCTTCCATTTCTGGAGGCGGCTCACCCGCGGCCGTCACTTGTGGCTGCGCAACAACGGGTCGACGCTGCTCTCCCAGCTCGTCGACACGGTGTGCGTCGTCTCGATCACGTTCTGGGGGTCGATCGTCGCCGGCGACGTCGAATCCTCGCAGGTGCTGCGCTGGATCGCGGGGGGCTACGCGTTCAAGTTCGCCGTGGGCGTCCTCGACACGTTGCCCTTCTACTGGTTGGTGGGCTGGCTCACCCGCTATCTCGAGGTCGACCCCGAAGCGGATCCGGCCCGGCGCGTCTAGGGCGTCTCCGCCTCGTCGGCCTCGCCGCCCGTTGCGGCCTGTCGCTCGATCTCGAGCTCGAGCTCGCGGCGCTGTTTGCGCGCCCGTTCGACCGCGCGGGCCCGCTCGCGCTCGATCTCCACGACGAGCTCGCGGCGCGCGGCCTCGGCCCGCTGCGCTTCGAGGGACTCGCGGCCCTGCTTGAGCTCGAGCAGACGCTTCTCGAGGAGCCGGTTGTGCGAGGCCACGAGGTCCGGCGGGACCGGCGGGCTGTCGGCATCGGGGGCGTAGTGCACCAGGCGGTCGAGCTCGGCTTCGCGGCCGTCGTTGGCGCGGGCCGAGACACGAATCACGTTCTTTCCCGGCGCCATGGGAACCAGCGCGCTGAATCGACCGTTGGGCTGTACCTCGATGTCGGAGGCCGGCGTGCCCGTCGTGAGGTTGCGCACCACGACCGACTCGATCTCTCCGAAGTTCACCTCCTCTACCGCCTGCACGAGGTTTGCGGGGTCGCGCACCGGGGTGAACTCGCCGCCGGTCAGCTGGGCGAGTTCGACGATTGCCACCGGCTCGTCGAGGGCCTTCGGGCCGATCCCGTAGGTGAATACGCGGATGCCCTTCGAGGCCGCCCGCTTCGCGGCTCGGAGCACGGCCTGGTTGTTCTCCCGACGTGCCCCCGAGCTGTAGGGCAGGGTGGGGATGCCGTCGGTCAGGAAGATCACGATCTTCTCGGCTTCCTCGTTGGGAATCGAGAGGGCGCCCTTCAACCCGAGGAGCTCACGGGTGGCCTGGTCGACCCCCGCCGCCATGTGGGTGCCACCGCTCGGTCCCTTGCGGATCACGTCGTCGAGGCCGCGGCGAAAGGCGTCGTAGTCCGTGGTGAGCGGGACATGGCTCACCGCGGTGTTGTAGTGCTGCGGACCGTAGGGGCCACCGCGGGTCTCGCCGGCGAAGGTCACCAGGCCGACCCGGATGCTGCGCGGGTCGAACTCCTCGATCAGGTTGCGCGCCGAGGCCACCTCGGCGGCGAGGATCGAGTCGCCGGCGTCGAAGTTTCCGAAGAGTCCACCGAGGGGGCCGCCGCCGCGCTGCCCGACGACGCCGTTGCCGTTGACGTCCGAGCCGCTCGCATCGGCGGTGGATCCCGAGGTGTCGAGGACGAACACCACGTCGATCTTGCGGTATTCGCCCACCGGCGCGAGAGCCTGGCCCGCCACGAAGACGCCGCCCGGGTCGCCGACGATGACGTCGGGCTCGGGGTACTCGAGGTCGAGCTGGAACTCCTTCTCCGCCGGGGCGGGCACGGCGAGGGCCGCGACGAGCTCCTGGAGTCCTTCGGCCTCTTGCCAGTCCGGGCGCGGCTGCCCCGCCGTCGGCGTCGAGGGGGCCGCCGCGACCGCGGCGGTCTCTGCGTCGAGATTCGCGAAGGCGCGACCCGCAGGGTCGTCGTAGGCCCGGCCCACGGCGTCGAGCACCCCGGCGATCGGTGAGGCGGACACGCGCAAGGTGGCGCCGCTCGGCCAGGCCGCCTGGAGCACGCCGATCACCTTGCCGTCGCTCACCCGCAGGATCGGTGCACCGCCCCATCCCCGCAGATCGACGCCCACGTCCAGGTCGACCTCGAGCCGGTCGTCCGCCGCCAGGGACACGGTGCCAAAGAGGTCGTCTTCGTCCTGGGCGATGCGCGACGGAATCCCGAGCACCGAGACCCGCTCGCCCTCCGAAGCGGGGGTGCCGGCGACGAGGACGCGCACGCCCTCGGGTTCGCCCTCGAGGACGAAGAGGATCAGATCGTCGCGAACGCTCCCACCGGCGGCGTTGAAGGGGAGACCCGGCTCGGCCAGCAGGGCCGTCGAACGCGCCAGCGGTTTGCGCAGCGCCCCCGACTGGAACTCCACGCGTTCGCTTCGCGCGAGGGAAGCCAGAGGAAAGGAGTGGGCGGCGCCCACCGCGATCACCCCGCGGTCGCGGGTCTCGAAGAAGAAGGCGGTCCCGCCAAAATTCTCCTTGGCACCGGTGA
>JANQRO010000274.1 GCA_028284525.1 Myxococcota bacterium
TGACATGTATGGCGATGGACGTTCAAAAGGAGAGCATAGGGCCGTGGAGCCCGAAGCGCAGCGCGATATGGGCCGCCGGCATGTTGAGGAGCGAGTTCACCATGAACTTGGGCGAGATCGCGTCGGGCCCGCCCTCGTCGAGACGCTCCTGATCGTCGGCGTAGGAGTCGACACCGCCCAGCGCGCTGCCGATCACCACGGCGGTGCGCACCGGGTCGAAGTCCTCGATCCCCGAGTCCTCTACCGCCTGGGCGGCGGCGGCGATGGCGTAGTGGGAGAAGGCCGCGGCGTTGCGCACGACCCGCTCTTCCATCCACTCGGAGGCGTCGAAGCCCTCGATCAGGGACATCCAGATGTTCTCGTGGCCCTCTTTCCACGGGGCGGGGCCCGCCACCACGGTTCCGTCCACCAGGCTCTGGTTGAAGTCCTTCAGGTTGTGGCCGATCGACGAGATCACGCCCAGACCGGTGATGGCGACGTGTTCCACGGGGTCCCTCCATCCCTCCCGCGCGCTCGCGCGGGGCGACACCGAAAATCGTAGCAAGCCGCCGCGGGCCCCCCGGTCGGCCCGTGGTGCGGGCACCTGACGGCCTCCCCGGTCGGCCGGTGGTGCGGGCACCTGACGGCCTCCCCGGTCGGCCGGTGGTGCGGGCACCTGACGGCCTCCCCGGTCGGCCGGTGGCGCTAGCGCCCGGCGGCCTCCGCAGCGGCCACCCGGGCCTCCACCTCGGCGAGCTCCATCGACCCCGGGGTGCGCCCGTCTCGGGCCATCTCGTTCGCCACCTGACGCAGGGTCTCGTTCACCGGGGTGGCGACGCCGTGGAGACGGCCGAGCATCACCACCTCGCCGTTCAGGTAGTCGGCCTCGATCGAGCCGGCCCCCCGGGCCAGGCTCTGCCACGAAGAGCTCCCGCCGCGCTCCTCGCCGTCGACGGGTGGAGTCGAGAAGCCGTCGCGGCGCGCCGCCTCTTCTTCCCGGCTGGCGACGTCGACGCCCGCCGCCGCGAAGACGGCGATGGCCTCTCGCGAGGCGCGTCGTCCGAGCTCGCCGCCCATCGCGTCGCGGCCGCAGGCGGCGTCGAGGGCGTTGCGGGTGTTGATGCGGAGCTTTGCGTACTTGAAGCGCATGATGGCGTGGTCGGCCCGGGAGCGGAAGCCCGACGACCCCAACGCGTCCGCCAGACGCGTTGCCGTGGCGTCGCGCCCACTCGGATAGCGGCCCACGTCGAGAATCCCGAACACGGGCTTTCCCGAGGCGACCACGACCCCCGGCTCGAGGTGGGTGCCCGGGAGGTAGACACACATCCCGTACACGTTCGCGAAGTGGCGCTGGGCCATGCGTTCGTTGTCGACCCCGTTTTGCGCGCAGACGACCGGGAGCGCGGGCGGCGCGGCGCCCGCCAGGGCCTCGAGCGCCGTCTGGGTGTGTTGGGATTTCGTGGCCAGGATCGCGACGTCGTCCGCACGGAGGGCGAGGGCGGCGGGGTCTTCCGTCGCCTCCATCTCCACCCGGTCGATGCCCCCGTGGTGGCGGAGCTCGAGGCCGCGTTCGCGGATTGCCTCCAGATGCGCGCCGCGGGCCACCACCGCGACCGGATGGCCACCCCGGGCCAGCCCGGCGGCGATCACGCCACCGACGGCGCCGGGCCCATAGATCACGAATCGTCCCGCCATGTGCTCCGCCCGCCTGGAGGTCGCCGCGTCTGCGGCGCGGACCGCGCCGACCGTCGCGACCCAACCGTCGCGACACCGCGCCAACCCTATCCGAAGCGCGGGGGCGAAGCCCGAACGCTCCGACATCGATGGGGTAGCCTACGCGCTGAACGCCCGGCCCATCCCGGGCCCACAGCCGGAGGCCCGCCGATGCGTCCCCTGCTCGCGACGATCGCCCTCGTCCTGCTCGCCGCCGTCGCCCACGCCGTCTCGCCGCGCGTGGCCGAGCTCGGGAGCGTCGAGTTCCCCACCTCGGCCCGCAACGCCGACGCCCAGGCGCACTTCCTGCGCGGCGTGCTCTACCTCCACAGCTTCACCTTCGAGGCCGCCGAGGCCGAGTTCCGCGCCGCCGCCGACCTCGAGCCGGACTTCGCGATGGCCTACTGGGGCGAGGCGTTGAGCCACAACCACCCGCTCATCGCCGAGCGCGACGCCGGTCTGCCCCGCGCCGTGTTGGCACGGCTGGGCCCCACCCCCGAGGCGCGGCTGGCCGCGGCCCGGACTGAGCGCGAGCGCGGCTTCCTCGAGGCGGTAGAGATCCTCTTCGGCGAGGGCAGCGAGGAGGAGCGCGTGCTGGCCTACGCCGAGGCGATGCGTCGTCACGCCGAGCGCTTTCCCGACGATGACGAGGTGCAGGCCTTCTACGCCGTGTCGCTCCTCGGCACCGTGCGTATCGACGGCGACCCCGAGTTCCGCCGTCGCATGCGCGCCGGGGCGATCGCGGCCGACATCTTTCGCGAGCACCCCAACCATCCCGGCGCCGCGCACTACGTGATTCATTCCTTCGACGATCCGGTGCACGCGCCCCTGGCCCTCAGCGCCGCGCATCGCTACGCGCTGATCGCCCCCGATTCGGCCCACGCCCTCCACATGCCCTCGCACATCTTCATCCAGCACGGGATGTGGGAGGAGGTGGTGCGCTCGAACCGCGCCTCCTACGACTCGGCCTGGCGGCTCTGGCAGACCCGCGACGCCCTCACCGACACGCAGCGCTACTACAACGACATCTACGTCTGGCACGCCCTCGACTGGGGTCAGTACGGAAGCCTCCAGCTGGGCGATGTGGCCGAAGCGCGCCGCGTGATCGAGCTGCTGAAGCCGGTCGCCGAGAAGAGCCAGGCGTCGATGGCGCAGCACGGACCCGCCCAGATGCAGGCCCGGGTGATCGTCGAGGCCGAGCTGTGGGACGAGGCCGCCGCGCTCTCCCTCGACGCCGCGTCGCCGGACACGCTCTTCGCCGCCGGGCTCGGCGCCGCCCGCAGCGGCGACCTGCCCCGGGCCCGCCGCGCCGCCAAGGCCCTGCGCAGCGTCTACGAGACGCGCGTGGCGAGCGCCGGCGAGGGGAAGACGCGCCCCCTCGCGATCCAGACCCTCGAGCTCGACGCCGCGCTGGCCCACGCCGAAGGCGAACCCGATCGCGCCCTCGCCACCCTGCGCGAGGCCCTGGCCATCGCGGAGGCGATGGAGGCGCCCCGCGGTGCACCGCGCCCGATCAAGCCGCCCTTCGAGCTCCTGGCCGAGATCCTGCTGGAGGAGGGCCGCGTGGCCGACGCCCGGGTCGAGTTCGACCGCAGCCTCGAGCGTCGGCCCAACCGCACCCTCTCGCTGCGCGGGGCCGGCCGGGCCGCGGAACGCGACGGCGACGCCGTGGCGGCTCGCGAGCACTACGGTGCGCTGCTCGCCAACCTCGACACCCAGCGCGCCCACCCGGGCTACCGCGAGGCCAAGACCTTTCTGGACAGCCAGGCGGGCACCCCGGTGGCCCAGCGCGCACCGCACTGAACCGCGAGCCCCCGAGCCTGTGGATCGAGACGGCTCGGGCACCCGAGGATCTCGAGAGACGCAGCGCCGAGGCGTTGTGACGGCTCTCGGCACCCCATCGCCGAGGGGCTAGAGTCGGGTCGTGGCGGGACGACCCCGGGATTTCGACGAGACCGAGGTGCTCGCGCGGGCGACAGATCTGTTCTGGCGCCGCGGGTTCGAGGCGGCGTCCATCTCCGACCTCCTCGAGCACATGGGGATCGGTCGGCAGAGTCTCTACAACACCTTTGGCAGCAAAGAAGAGCTCTTTCGGCGGGCGATCGAGCACTACATCGAGACGCGGCTGGCTCCGATGCTGGCCAGCTTGGAGGCGGCGGACGCCGATCTGCACGCGATCGATGCGCATTTCGCCGAGGTCGCGCGGGAGAGCACCCGCTCCGGCGAGAGCCGCAAGGGGTGTCTGATGGTGAACACTCTCGTCGAGCTCGCCGGGCGCGACCGCGGGGTCGCCACCGCGGTGAAGCGCTTTCGAACCCGTCTCGAAGCGGCCTATCGCAACGCGTTACGCGGTGCCGAGCGCGCGGGACAGCTCCAGACGGGTCTCGACCTCGCGGCGGTGGCGACCTATCTCGCGACCCTCGATCAGGGCCTCGCGGTCGTGTGCAAATCCGGGGTCTCGCGTCGCCAACAGCTCGCCACCGCCCGGCTCGCCCTGGACGCGATCCACGCCTGAGCGAGCGTCCCGTTACCGGGGACCGAGCCGGGTGCCCCGATCGAGGGCGAGCAGCAAGGTCGGGAGCAGCAGGAAGTCCGCGAGGAGCGCCGCCCCGATGGTGATCGCCATCAGCAGCCCGATCTGGCCGTTGGGCGTAAACGTCGACAGGGTGAGGACGGCGAATCCCGCCACCAGGATCAGGAAGCTCACCCAGAGCGCCGAGCCGACGGTGGAGAGGGCGTAGCGAACGGCGTCTTCGGGGCTCGCGGCGACGACCCGCCGCGCCCGCAGGTACTTGCTCAGAAAGTGCACGGTCCCGTCGACGATGATGCCGAGGCTCGTCGACGCGACGACCGAGAACACGATGCCGACACGGCCGACCAGGATCGCCCACACCCCGAAGGCGATGAGCACCGGGGTCACGTTGGGGACCAGGCTCAGGAGCCCGAGGCCGACGCTGCGGAGCGACACGACCAGGAGGAGTGCGATGAGCGCGAAGGCGATCGTCGTCCCCTGCACCATTCCCTCGGTCGTGCGCCGCGACAGGTTGGCGAACATGAACGCGACCCCGGATGCACTCGAGGTGACCGAGGGCGGCGCGTGCTCCGCCAGCCACATCGCCGCCCGCTCGTCGAAGGCGCGGAGCTCGCGGGCCGACATGTTCTGCACCGTGGCGGTCACCTTTGTGGAGGCTTTGCGGATGTCGACCTGGTTGTTGAGGTCGAGTCCGTAGGGCAGCGACATCTCGTAGAGGAGGAGGTACTGGGCGGCGAGCGCCCGCTCGTCGGGGAGCCGGTACCAGGCGTCGTCGTCGCCGTGGAGGTTCTTGTTGAGCCGTTTCATCGTGTCGGTGATGGTGCTCACGTGGTCGACCTCGGGTTGGCTTCGCAGCCACGCGGTGTAGGCCTCCACCATCCCGAGGTACGCCGGGTCGCTGATCCCGTTCTCCTCGTCGCTCTCGATCGAGTAGTGCTGTTGGTAGACCCCGGAGAGCCGGTCGATCGCGAACAGGGTGTCGCGACGGAACTCGACCGAGTCGTCGAAGTACTCCAGAAACATGTCGTCGATCTCGATGCGCGGGATGAAGAGCGCGCACACCACCGACACGGCCAGCGTGGCGGGGAGGATCGCCCGGCGGCGGAACACCACCCAATCGGCGAAGCGCTCCATCGACCATCCCCCGGCGCTACGCGCGGGCTTCACGCGGTAGGGCACGACGGCGACGACGGCCGGAAGAAAGGTGACCGAGAAGAACCACGCGGCGAAGACCCCGACCGCGGTCACGTTGCCCAGATCCTGGAGGGGCGGCACCCCGTTCAGGTTGAGGCTCGCAAAGCCGACGATCGTCGTGAGGCTCGTCAGGAACACGGGTTGCCAGTTGGCGCGGAGGCTCGCCACGAGCGCCCCGTCGCGCGACGCGCCCGCCCGCATCGCCTGGATCAGCGTCACCAGGATGTGGATCCCGTCGGCGATCGCGATCGTCAGGATGATCGTCGGCGCCGTCGACATGGGCGGGCTCACGGGGATGCCGAGCCACCCCGCGACCCCCATCGCCGAGCCGGCGGCGAGGGCCACGGTGGCGAGCAAGGCGAGCACCCCGAACAGAGAGCGGAGGAACAGGAACATGGCCACGAGCAGCGTCCCGTACATCGCCGGGAGGAGGGTGCTCATGTCCCGGAGCGGGGCCTGTTGGAGCGCGTAGGTGAGGGG
>JANQRO010000304.1 GCA_028284525.1 Myxococcota bacterium
GTCGCCTACGTCGCCGCCCTCGAAGGCCGTTACGGCTACGACCTGATGCGACGCAACTGCGCCACCGAACTGCTCCGCCGTCTCGACGCACCCGGCGGCGCCGCGCCCTTGGGTGGACGCGTCGACCCCGACGCCGGGCTCCGCTTCGTGCCCCGGGTGGCCTTCCACGCGGTGGGCGGGGGCTTCCGCGACGTCGAGCGCGAAGCGCTGCCCTCCTACCGCGCGCGCCGCCTCGCCCAGATGCGCCGCGAGGAAGGCGCCGTCCGGGTCTTCGTGCGGGAGTCGAACACGCTCTCCTCCACGGTCTACCGGCGCAACCCCCGCGACTCGTGGTTCCTCTTCTTCACCGACGACGCGCCGCTGCTGCGCCCGCTCTTCGGTCTCGCCAACCTCGCGGTGGGCGCGGGCGAAACGGGGGTGGGCCTGCTCCGCGCCCCCTTCGACCGCGCTGCCCAGCTGCGCTCCGGACTCTCGGGGATCGTGTTCAGCGTTCCCGAGCTCGTCTTCCTGAACCTCCGCAAAGGCACTTTGGAGTACGGCCGCGCCGCCAGCCAGTCGCGCCCGGGCGCGCCCCCCTCTTGATTCGATCGTCACCGCGGGAGACGGCCAGATGCCATATCCTCCCGCCCCCAACCCCATTCCCTATCCGTTGGAGATCCGCCTTCATGAAGCTCGTCGCTCGTCTTCTCATCATCACGGTCGTGTTCGCCCTGGGGCTCGCTGCGCCCGCCGGCGCGGCCTCCGACTCCCCGGTGCTCGCGCGGATCGTCAAGAACGGCACGCTCCGCGTCGGGATGTCGGGCAGCCAGCCCCCGCTGAACTTCAAGGCCAAGGACGGCAAGATGAAGGGCCTCGAGGTCGACTTGTCCCGCGCGCTCGCGAGCCTGATGGACGTGAAGCTCGAGATCCGCGAGCAGCCCTTTGGCGAGCTCCTCGGCGCGCTCCAGGCGGGCGAGATCGACATGGTGCTCTCGGGCATGACCATCACCGCCGAGCGCAATCTGAGCACCGCTTTTGTCGGGCCCTACTTCCTGTCGGGGAAGTCGATCCTCGCCAAGCAGGACTCGCCGCTCGTGAGCGCCCAGGAGACCGGGCAGCTCAACCAGGCGAATCTCCGTCTGGCGGCCCTCGCGGGCTCGACCAGCCAGAGCTTCGTCGAGGTGCTGATGCCCGAGGCGACGCTGGTGGCGAGCAAGGACTACGACGAGGCGGTGGCACACCTGATCGCGGGCCGCGCCGACGCGCTGATCGCCGACTACCAGGCCGTCGCGCTCACCGCCTTTCTCAACCCCAAGGAGAACCTCGTCGCCTCCCAGGAGCCGCTCACCATCGAGCCGATCGGGATCGCCGTGCCCCCCGGCGACGGGTTGTTGCTCAACTTCCTCGAGAACGCCCTCGACGCGCTCGAGACCAGCGGCACCCTCGAGGCGCTCCAGAAGCGCTGGTTCCGCGAGAAGGACTGGCTGCAGGACCTGCCCTAGGGAGAGCCTCTAGACGGGTCGCTCGACCCGGGACCGGGCGATGGACGCGATGGCGTGGGTCGCGAAGCGGACGACCGCGCCGCGCGGTGGATGCAGCAGCGCGCGCCCTCCGGCGAGCTCTGGCCGCAGGGGGTGCGCTCCCCGGGCGCGGAGTCTACCGGTGGCCCGATTTCGCGCGCCGGGCGCTAGTCACCCGGCGGCTGGAGCCAGCCGGGGGGACGCCAGGCGAAGTAGCCGGTCACCGCGGCGCCGCCGAGGAAGGCCCCGATCCAGAGGTGGTGGACGCCGAGCCCGGGGACGCCCCAGACCCCCGCGGAGCTCACGAAGATCAGCAGCAGGACGGTGGGACCCAGCACCGCGACGGTCCAGAAGGAGGGGTAGATCCGGGTCAGGACGACCGCGTACGCGGAGGCGATCCCGACCCCGATCCAGAGGACGAAGTGCACGAAGGTGTAGGCGAGGGCGCGCTCGAGGTCGGTGCCCACGGCGGCCGCCGTCTCCGGGCCGTCGATGAAGAGCGCGTGCAACACGCTCGGCGTCCGAAGGAGCTCGGTCGTCGCGAGGTCGTAGACGGAGAACACCGCGAGCACGAGCGCTCCCGCGAGAGCGCCGGCGGCCACCCCGTCGGCGAAGACGGTACCGAGTCGGTCGGGACGCATCTGGTTCCAACGGTCGATGAGATCCATCGCCTTCCTCTCCCAGGCCCGGGCTCAACCGGCGTCGAGGCCCTGGAACACCCGCTCGATGCGGTCGAGCACGCGTAGCTCGTCGACCGCTCGGCCAAGATCGAAGCGGCGGTGCTCGCGCGAGGTCTGCGCGATCGCCTCCGCCATCTCGAGCACCTCGCGGGCGAACTCCCCGCGCGCGTCCTCCGGCATCGCGAGGGCGAGCTCGCGTGTGTACGCGACCCACGCATCGAAGAGACGATCGGGGGGGCGTTGCGTCATCCACGACTGGAGCAACGACCACGCCCCCGAGGAGGGCGCGATGCGTTGTTCGAGGGCCTGCTCGACAAGGGCCTCCCGCTCGAAGTCGTTGAGCTCCCCGTCGGCCCAGGCCACCGCCACCAACGGGGTGAGGACCAGTGCGGGGAGCGTTTCGGCGCGGATCCCGCTCTCGACCAACGCCGTCGCCGTCGCGGCCTCGCGGATTCCGCAGTGTGCGAGCAACTCTCGCACCTCGCGCTGCTCCGCTTGGCGGTTGCGAAACGCTTCCGCGACCTCGCGTTCTCGCTTGGCGAAGAACGCCTCCTCGAGGGCGTGGGCCCGACCGCGCATCTTGTCCTCGCCGCTCCCGTGGACGGCGTCGCGGTTGACCCGTTCGGTGTCGAGATCGGGGGGCATCGGCTACTCCGGCGACGCGGGGGCGCCGAGGGGGGCACAGACCGCGCAATGGGCCGTCGCCGGCAAGACGTCGAGACGCTCGGGCGCGATGGCGTCGCCGCAGACGGTGCACTCCCCGTAGGTATCGTCGGTGAGCCGCGCGAGCGCGCCGTCGATCTCGCGGAGCTCGGCGTGGACGCGCCGATCGAGCAGGTCGAGGGCCTCGTCGTTCTCCCGCTGGACCGCCTGGTCGGCGAAGTCCGCCGCCAGCGGATCGGTCTGTCGTCGCCGATCTCCGCGGATCCGGTCGAGACGCTGGGTGAGCTGCTCGCGGCGTTCGTGCAGTTGTCGTCGGATGTCGCTGGTCTCCATCGCCGCTCCTAGTGCGTCGTGATGACGGGGCAGTGGGCGAGCTGCACGGTCCGTTCCGCGGTGCTGCCCAGGAACGCCCGCCGCAGCCCCGTCGTGCCGCGGGTCCCGATGACGATGAGGTCGACCCCGAGCTCGCGCGCGATGGCGGGAATCTCGTCGTGGGTGGCGCCCCGCACGACGTGGCCGACGGCGATCCTGCCCTCGGCGCGGGCTTTCTCGCACCACGCGTCGATGCGCTCCGTCTCCCGCTCGTGGATCTGCTGCTCGATCTCCTCGGTGATGAAGAGCGTGTACGGATAGATGTCCGAGGGGATCTGGTAGACGTGGAGCAGCTCGAGGATCGCGTCGGTTTTCACCGCGAGGTCCGTCGCGAGCTGGAGCGCGTGCTCCGAGGCATCCGAGTAGTCGATCGGGACGAGGATCTTCTTCATCACGCTTCACTCCGCGCTTCGTACGGCGACGACGGGACACGGCGCCTGCCGCAAGGTTTGTTCGGCGACGCTTCCGAGCAGCACGTGGCGCAGTCCGGAGTGGCCTCGGGTTCCCATGACGATCGCGTCCGCCTTGGCCTTTCGCGCCGCGTCGATGATCGACTCCGAGGCCGCCCCCTCGACGATTCGGGTCTCGACGCTCACGCCGCGCTCGGAGACCCACCCGGCGAGCTCGTCGATCCGGGTGCGCGCTCCATCGCGGATCTCGTCGATCAGCCCGGCGGGTGGCGCGACCTCGTAGGACGCGAAGAACTGGGTCGGCGTCGCGATCGCGTGGACGATCTCGAGGGAGGCGCCCAGGTCCGACGCGAAGGACACCGCGAAATCGCGCGCCCCGAGCGAGGCCGGCGAGAAGTCGGTTGCAAACAGCAGACGTCGCGTCGGTTGTTCCGAGACCTCGGCGCTGGCCGGAACCGCCATGACCGGGATCGCAGCGCTGCGCAGGACCCGCTCGGTGACGCTCCCGAGGAAGACGTGTTGCAGGCCCCGATGACCGTGGGTCCCCATCACCACCAGATCCCCGTTTCGCCGGCGGACCGTCTCCTCGATGGCATCGACCGGACTCCGATCGCTGACCTCGCGGGTGACGCGGCGTCCGCGGCTCTCCAGTTGCCTCGCGATCTCCTCGACGCGCTTCTGCGCCGCGTCGCGGACCGCCTCCCACGCGGGTTCCGGGATTGC
Source organism: Myxococcota bacterium (assembly GCA_028284525.1). Taxonomy (GTDB): domain Bacteria; phylum Myxococcota_A; class UBA9160; order UBA9160; family PR03; genus JANQRO01. Next base: position 4,348 of record JANQRO010000304.1, read on the forward strand.
GAACTCGTGACCCAGCGAAGGGGTCGGGAAATGGGCGGCGTGGATCAGATGGATCGTCGCGCCCAGGGACGCGGCGAGGCCGCTCGCCTGCGTGATGGCCGCCCGCGACGGTTCGGAGAAATCGACGGGAGCCACGATCGACTCGATCCGGGCCATGAGGGGCTCCTCCATTGCAGGGCGCCGTGGCGCTCACCCGATTGCAGAGCAGGATGCATGCCAGCCGAGCGCGGCGGAGGGAGCACGCCGTCGTGCGGGCTGTGGCGGGGCGTCTCGGGGTGTGGCGGAGGGACCCGCGGGGGGGCGGGGCGTCGACGCTAGGACCTGTCCGGGCGCTCGCGACGGCCGCTCCAGCCCGTCGGCAGCCGCCACGGATCGTCGCGGTCGGGGAGCGGCGACGGGCCGTAGCGATGGGGCTGGACTTCGAAGAGGTGCCATCCGAAGGCCACGAGCGCGCCGTCCTCGAAGAGCACGGGCACCAGAAAGGGCGTCTCCGCCGGGTCGTCGGGGGTGTAGCGGAGCATGACCACACGGACGCTCTCCGACGCGGCGCGACCGCACATCCAGCCGGCGACCTCGACCAGCCCGGGCCCCCCACCGGCCACGACGGCTTCGAGAATCGCGGTCTGCATCACCGGGCTGTAGCGCGAGCAGGTGATCGTCCCGCCCACGGCGTTCGGAAGTCGTTCGGTCCGCGGGGCGCACGCGACGAGCACCGAGAGCGCGCCGAGGACGAGCCCGAGACGTCCGAGAGGCGACGCGGCGTTCGCGAGTCGGGCCGGACGCGCGCGGACGAGCGGGCCGCTCATCGGAGTTGCGCGATCAGGTCGCGCAGCACGAGGGCGCCACAGAGGAGCGCGCCGGTGAAGGGGATCCAGCGGCCGACCTCGACCTGCGGGTGCGGCGCCTCCGGCCGGCCCTTGATCCGGTAGAGCGCCGTGTTGATGGCCGCGAACAAGGCGAGGGTGAGCCACGAGGTACCGCGCGCGAGGCTCTCGAGCGGGAGGAGGAGGGCGAACCCCAGCACCACGGCGGTGATCGCCGCGGTGGCGAGGAGCGGCGTTCGCGTCCGGGGGTGGACCCGTCCCAGGCAACGCGGCGCCGCCCCTTCCGACGCCAGGCCGTAGAGCAGGCGTGACCCCATGATGAGCTGGATCAGGATCCCGTTGAGCATCCCGAGCAGCGCGATGATCCCGATCGCCTGGGGAACCGGGCCACCGGCCGTGTCGTAGACCAAGGTCAACGGAGCGTCGCTCGCGGCGAGCGTCGCCGGCGCCACGGTGCGCACGGCGTCCGCCGCCAGGGCCAGGTAGAGCGCGGTGGTGATCGCGAGGGTAAGGACGATGGCTCGGGGTACGGTGCGTCGCGCTTGCTTCACCTCCTCGGCGACGTGCACCATGTCCTCGAAACCGAGGAAGGCGTAGAAGCCGAGCACGGCACCGGAGAGGACCCCCACCCACACCACGGGAGACGCTGCGGGCGCGGGCGTCGCCGGGCCGCCACCGCCTCCCAGGAACCACGCCCCAGCGACGGTGACCGCGAGAACGCCGCCGACTTCCGCCACCGTCAGAATGCCGGCGATGGTGACCGACTCGCGGATTCCCCAACACGCGATCCCGCTGAGGGTCAGCAACAAGACGGCGAGCGCGACGTTCGGCTGGATCGGGACGAGATCGCCCAGATACCCCACGGCGGCGAGGGCGAGGGTCCCGCTCGACGTGGCCGCGGAGAGACACACCAAGCCGCCGCCGAGCTGCGCCACGAAGCGTCGCTCGAATCCGGCTTCGAGGTACACGGCGACGCCGGCACTGCGCGGGTAGCGGGAGGCCAGCTCTCCAAAGCTCAGGGCCGTGAACCCCGCGAGCACACAGGAGAGTGCGAAGGAGGCCGGGGCCCACATCCCGGCGAGCCCCGCGATCTTCCCCGTCAGCGCGTAGATGCCCGCGCCGACGGTCGTGCCGAGCCCGTAGAGCACGAGCAGGGGCAGCGACAGGCTGCGCCGGAGCGCGGGAGGAGATTCCGCGACGTGATCGATCGACACAGCCAACCCGCCTCGCGGCGGACGCTACCCCGCTTCGCCGGCGACGTCCGTCTTGACCGTCATCACCGGGCACGGCGCGTGGCGAAGCGTGCGCTCGGCCACGCTCCCCAGCAGGACGTGCTTCACCCCGGTGAGGCCGCGGGTGCCCATCACGATCAAATCCGCGGGAAGGGTCTTGGCGATCTCGACGATCACTTCCGAGGGGGGGCCTTCGCAGGCCTGAAAGCTCACGGGCACGCCCTCGGCTTTCACCTTCTCCTGGCGTTCGGCCAGCAGCTCGGAGGCGCGATTGCGGACATCGCTGAAGACGCCGGCGGGAAAGGAGTATCCCCATGGCGTACCGATGTAGCTCGGGTACTCGAAGGAATGGAGCAGGTGGAGACGCGCGCCGACGTCGCGCGCGAGCTCGATCGCCGCAGCGAGGGCCGCTTCGGAGTCTTCCGAGAAATCCATCGGAACCAGGATCGTGTTCCAGTGCACGGTGACCTCCTTTGTCCCGATTCAAAGCACGACACGTGCCAAACCGCGGCGCCCCTGGACGGGTGCCCCGGGGGTCTCGAGACGAAATGTCACGAGGGTCTACCCGAAGCGGGCGGCCGCCACGCGACGCGCGAGGTCCGCCACCTCGGTCGTCCAGCTCGCGGCCCCCGTGTCGATCCGCGTCCGTCGGGTCTCGGGCCACTCGGCGGGCGTCTCGTAGGCCGCGCGACTCGCGGCCAGGAGCTCCGGACCGGCGTCGGAGGCCTCCCGTCCGTCGCGTTGACGTGCCGCGAGACGCGCCGCGACGACCTCGTCGTCGCAGGCGGTCTCGACGAGCCAGGGCCGGAGCCCCTCGGCTTCGGCCCACGCGCGCAGGGCGTCGCGGTCTTCGCGGGAGGCGAAGGTCGCATCGAGCACGACGTCTCGGCCCGCACCCAGCGCCGCGCGGGCGCGGGGCCGCAGCGCGTCGTACACCGCCCGGCGCCGGTCTGCGGTGTACGCGCCGCCGTCCCAGTCGCTGCGCAGCGATGTGTCGGGGGCGACGCCGGAGAGGTGCTTGCGCACCACGTCCGTGGCGATCCGCACCGCACCGAGGCTGCGGCAGAGCTCCCGGGCGACGCTCGACTTCCCGGTGCCGATCCAGCCGCTGGTGACGAGGAGGGCACCGGGCCGCGATTCCTCGAGGAGTCGATCCGCCAGCTCGAGGTGGTCCCTGCAGCTCTGCTCGGCGGCATCGCGTTGGACCCGCGGGATCGCGGCGTCGCGTGTGGCGAGGTGGGCGACCTTGGCGCGCACCAAGGCCCGGTAGCTCTCGTAGTAGCGGAGCACACCGTAGAGATCGTAGTCGTCGCCCACCTCGACGTAGGTGGAGAGGACCGATTCGGCCAGGTCGCCGCGACCCCGGTAGCGGAGGTCCATCGTCAGGAACGCGAGATCGCAGGCCGGATCGATCTCGCGCAGGGCGGTGTCGAACTCGAGACAATCGATGACCCGCGGCTCCGCGTCGTCGTCGAACCACAGGTGCTGCAGGTGGAGATCGCCGTGGCCGTCGACGCGGAGACCCTCGCGCCAGCGACGGGCGAGACGGTACCCGTGAAGACTCTCGAACTCGCGCAAGCGCCACTCCAGCCGTCGCAGCAACGCGGCGTCGTCGGGTCGAGGGGTGTCTTTGAAGGAGTCGAAGGCCGCCCACACGGGGTCGCAGACGCTGCGCCAGTGTCCGGCCGCGGGTGTCGGGAGGCGATGGCGCGCGTGGAAGTCGACCAGACGGCGCGCCACCGTCTCGAGCTGGGGCGCGGTGAGCGCGCCGCCGCGCAGCAGGGAGAGCGCGTCGCGATCCTCGGGGAGACGCCGCATCACCGTCACGACCTCTCCCTCGGCCGGGTCCCCCTCCCATTCCGCGGGCTCGCGGGGGACGCCCACGTGGACGCCATCGGGATCGTCGACGACCGGGGCGACGCCGAGATAGACGTCGGGGGCCAGTCGGCGGTTGAGCCGGACCTCCTCGAGACAATCGCGCAGTCGCGCGGGGCGCGACGCGAAATCGACGAAGTCGAAGGAGACCGGTTTGCGCAGCTTGTACACCCGGTCGCGGGTGAGAAAGAGATGCGACAGGTGGGTCTGGATGTGCTCGATGCCGTCCCACGCGGACGGGTCGCCGGGATAGCACGTGGGGCTCGCCAGGGCGTCGACGAGGTGTCGTGCGACCGGATCGAGGCGGCGCGCCATGGACTCAGGGGGCCGCTGGGGATGTCGCGTCGTGTAGCACGGGTCTACTCCGGCTCGGGTGCGATCGCGACGGGGTCGTCGCGGAGGACGTGCTCGTGGAGAAAGACGTTCTCCTCGGCGGCCATGTCCGTACGGAGTAGAGCGCAGAAGCCCAGCGCCAACAACGCACGCTCCAAGGGGCCGTGATTGTTCGCCGTGTCCATCAGCGTCTGGATCGCCACGCGTTGCTGTGCGTGCTCGCTGTGAAAACGGGTGACGCGCTCCTCTCCCCAGGCGTCGGCCTCGCGAAGCACCTCGGGAAGCACCCGGTCCTCGAACCGCATGTGGGCCTGGAGGCCGAGAAGCAGCGATTCGAACTCGGAGTCGAGGGCCGCTGCTTCGGCGCCGGAGACGGTCTCGTGCGCCAGGGTTTCGATGGTGGAGATCTGATCGCGGAGGCTCTGGTGCTGGTCGAGGACGCGGCTCCGAATCTCGGCCGGAGTGTGCTG
>JANQRO010000349.1 GCA_028284525.1 Myxococcota bacterium
GCTCGGAAAAGCGCCGGAGGTCCGCGGCGGCCTCAGCGCTCCAGCCGCCACCCCCCACGATCATCATCGGGCGCTGCGCGGTGGCGAGCCGCTCTCGAAACGCCTCGAGATCTCCCGCGGAAACCTTCGGATAGGCGGGCGTTGCGGGGCGTGGATCCGCCACCGCGGCGCCCCCCGACAACACGTCCTCGGGGAGTGCCAGGACGACCGGCCCGGGGCGCCCCGACACGGCGACGTGATAGGCGCGGCTCAGGTATTCGGGGATCCGCGCGGTGTCGTCGACCTGGGCCACCCACTTGGCCATCTGGCCGTACATCCGGCGGTAGTCGATCTCCTGAAAGGCCTCCCGATCGGCCATGTGGCGCCCGACCTGCCCCACGACCAGGAGCAGCGGCGTCGAGTCCTGAAAGGCGACGTGGACCCCGGAGGCGGCGTTGGTCGCGCCCGGGCCCCGGGTCACCATGCACACCCCCGGGCGCCCGGTGAGCTTGCCGTAGGCCTCGGCCATCATCGCCGCCCCGCCTTCCTGGCGACACACGATGGTGCGGATCGGGGTGGTGTCGTGGAGCCCGTCGAGGGCGGCGAGAAAGCTCTCCCCGGGGACACAGAACACGTACTCGCAGCCCTGGGCCGCCAGCCCCGCCGCGAGGATCTGACCGCCGTGTCGTCGCGCGAGCCCTTCCGGCGCCGACACCGGACCTACGCCTCGGGCCGGAACATCGGGAGCTTCTGCCCGCTCGGGTGGGTCTCGAACTCGACCGCAACGGCGAGGTCCATCGCAACGGCGTCGGGCTCGATCCCCACCAGCCCGGCGATCATGCGCAGCCCGGGCTGCTCTTCGAGCTCGACCTCGGCCACCACGTAGGGCACGCGGTCGACCGCGGCGGGGTGCACCGGGTGGGTCACGACGGTCCAGGTGGTGATGCGCCCTCGGCCGGCGAGCGGTTCCCAGCTGGCCTCGTTGCTGCCGCACTCGGAGCAGATCGGCGCGGGCAGCCAGCGGAAGCGACCGCACCCGCTACAGCGCTGCATCACGAGCTCTTCGCGGTTGCAGGCCTCCCAGTAGGGCTCGACGCCAAACTCCGGAACCGGGAAGGGAAACGAGGTGGGGGTGCTCACGCGTCCCTCCGCAGGATCATCGCCGAGGTGGGGACGGCGTTGCCCGACGCCACGAAGGCGTGAGACGCGCCGTCGACCTGACAGCGGGCCTGGCCGCGCAGCTGGCGCACGGCCTCGATGTTGTTCTGCATGCCGTGGATGTAGCCCTCGGAGAGATTGCCCCCGCTGGTGTTGAGCGGGAGATCGCCGTCGGGCCAGCGCAGCCGCCCGCCTCCGACGAAGTCCTTGCCCTCGCCGCGTTTGCAGAAGCCGTACTCCTCCATCGCCATCAGCACGAGGGGCGTGAAGTGGTCGTAGAGAAAGAGCACGTCGATGTCGTCGTGACCGACCCCCGCGTCCTCGAAGACGTGCCGGGCGATCACCGTCGACTCGGTTTCGGGGGACTCGACGTTCTTCACCACCTCGCGGTCGTTCCACGCGCCGGCGCCCATCCCGCCCCCCGCGATGTAGACGAGGGGCTGGGCGAGGTCGCGGGCGCGCTCGGGGGTGGTCACGATCACCGCGGCGCCCCCGTCGGTCTCGAGACAGCAGTCGAGCAGCCGCACCGGGTCGGAGATCATCCGCGAGCTCTGGTGGTCGTCGAGGGTCATCGGGCGCCCGTACATCGTCGCGCCCGGGTTGTGGTTGGCGTGGTGTCGCACCGCGACGGCGATCTCGCCGAAGTGGATGCTCTCGGTGCCGTAGAGGTGCATGTGGCGGCGCGCCGCCATCCCCACCATCTGCGCCGGGCTGAAGAGCCCGTAGGGCGCGTGGAACGCGGCGGTCCC
>JANQRO010000355.1 GCA_028284525.1 Myxococcota bacterium
GGACCGATCGCCAGCGCCGCGGATCTCACGCAGCTCCGCGGCGACATCTACCGGTACGAGTTCGAGTTCGTCGATCGCGACGCCCGCTGGCTCCTGCACCGCGCCCGGTGGCGTCCCGCTCAGGCCGCCGATCTCTTCCCGTGAGCGATCTCGACCGGGAGCGACGAACTCGAACTCGAACCGGTAGATGTCGCCGCGGAGCTGCGTGAGATCCGCGGCGCTGGCGATCGGTCCGGAGGCCAGCGCCGCGATCATCTCGACGCGCCCGCGCGCGTCCCCGGCGAGCGCGAGCTCCCGGATGCGGCTCACGACGTGGATGTTCTGGTTGCGGAGCAGGATGCCCGCCACGTAGCGGGTGATCTCGCGCTTGTCCCGGCCGCCGGCGTCGAGGAAGTCCTCGGCGATCGCGTCCTTCACGTCCCCGACTTCGCGGGCCTCGACCGCAGCCTCGATGGCCTCGAGCTGCCGACGCAACCGCGCCTCCGGGTCGTCGGGGCCGCCGCATCCGAGGAGCGCCACGAGACCGCAGCACGCGACGACCGCCCGGAGCGCCGGAGCGGGTGGAAGCACCGGGAGCGCGGAACGCGCGGCCGAGAGACGCATCGCGAGGACCCTAGCACTGTGCCCGGGTGTCCTCGGCGATCCGCATGGCGCTGCGCAGGCTCGGGACGTCGCGGTGCCAGGCGGGGAGCTCGGCGGTGATCAGGAGCTCTTCGAACCCCTCGAGGACGAGGACGCAGATCGCGAGATGGAAGAGCGCGGGGTGGTCCCAGTGCAGCAGCGCCACCGCGCCGGCCGCCATCAACACCCCGGTGAGCTTCGCCAGATAGGTGTGGTAGCTGGTGAGCCGGCCGAACTTGAGCCACCCGACGGCGGTCGGGACGATCCAGACCGTCACGCCGGTCGCGATCCACAGGAGCTCGCGCCGGGCGAGCTCGGGCCAGAGCCACACCACACCGAGGGGCAGCGCGGCGTAGAGCAGCCAGTCGCCCCAGCTGTCGAGACGGGCCCCGATCTCGCTCGTCTGCCCCAGACGGCGCGCGAGGAAGCCGTCTGCGGCGTCGCTCGCGAGCGCGCACCACAGGACGCCGAGAAAGGCCTCCGCCTCCCCGAGCCCGGCGAGGGCGACGAGCAGGGGGGCGGCGGCGATCCGCAGGATGCTGAGGGCGTTGGGCAGGGTCCAGAACATGGGATTCCTCCTCGACGCAGCCCGTTGCGGGAGCCGTGCCGGAGGAGAATTCCCTGGAAATCCAGAGAGTTGCGGGGGGAGATCGGGACGCGTTCGCGATTCGGTCCGACACGGGATGTCGGACGGGGGGCAGCCGATGCACCCGGCCTCAGCCTCCGAAGAGCCGCCCGAAGAAGACGCGCATCGCCTCGACCTCGTCGATCGGCACGGACTCGCGAGCGGTGTGGGCCTCGCGAATCGAGCCCGGGCCCATGACGACCCCGGGGATCCCGACCTCGTCGAAGAGCCCGGCGTCGGTGCCAAAGGCGACCCCGGTCGGCGCCGGCGCGTCGGGCCCGAGCGCCTCGAGACACGCGGCGGTGGCGACGGCGTTGGTGGCCGCGCCGAGGGCGGGCTTGTAGCCGTGACACGAATCGATCCGCACGTCGTCGATGCCGTCCCGGGCGAGCGCCGCCTCCATCGCCTCGCGGGCGGTCTCCGGCGTCTCGCCCGGCAGGAGCCGGCGATCGGCGACGAGCCAGGCGCGGTCGGGCACGATGTTGACGGCGTGGCCCCCGCCGGCGAGCCCGATCGAGAGGGTCCCGGGCCCGAGCTCGGGGTCGACCCGTCGGGCGAGCTCCTCGCGGGCGTAGCGGTCGAGGGACAACGCCGCGCGCGCCATCGCGACGATCGCGTTGCTCCCGGCGCTCGGATCGGAGCTGTGACACGCCCGCCCGACGGCGTGCAGCTTCGCGACGGCGACCCCCTTGTGACAGTTCACCACCCGCAGATCGGTGGGCTCCGTGGCGATCACCCAGTCGGGGCAGCGGCCGCCGAGGTGCGCCAGGACATCGGCGACCCCCACGCTCCCGAACTCCTCGTCGGCCTCGCCGACGACGATCACGTTGCGCCGCAGGGTGCCGCGCTCGAGGAGCGGCTCGAGGGCCGCCACCAACGCCGCCAGGCCGCCCTTGGTGTCGCAGGCGCCGCGCCCGTAGAGCCGCCCGTCGCGCACGGCGGGGTCGAAGGGGTCGATCTCCATCCCGTCGACGGGCACGGTGTCGAGATGGGAGGCGACGAGCACCGTCTCCCGCGCGCCCGGACGCTGTGCCTCGGCCACCACGCTCGCCCGGCTCCCCTCCCCCACCAGCACCGCGTCGAGCCCCATCCCGCGGAGCTGCTCGGCGACGTGCTCCGCGTAGCGGCGCTCGCCGGCGATCGCGTCGGGGATGTCGTCGCGTCCCATCGGATTCACCGACGGGATCGCCACGTAGTCGCGCAGCAGCTCGGCCGCCCGGGGCAGGCTCATGGGGACTCCTCGTCCGACGCGCTCACGGCGTCTCCCCTCGACGACGCGCCACCAGGAGACTCACCTCCTGGGTCATCACGAGGCTCTCTTCCTGGTTGCGCACCTCGTCGTGCAGCCGGATCACACCGCGGTCGGGACGGCTCGAGGAAGGCCGCGCCTCGATACACTCCGTCGTGTAGGTGAGGCGATCGCCCACGCGGGCGGGGTTGGGAAAACGCACCTCGTCCTTGCCGAGCATCGCGAGCACCGCGATGCGATCGCCGTGGTCGAAGAAGAGCCGGGTGCAGATCGCGAAGAGGTGGAGCGACGACGCGGTGAGCCCGCCGTAGATCGATTCCTCCGCGGCGCGCTCGTCGACGTGGAAGGGTTGGGGGTCCCACTGACGCGCAAAGCCCACCACCTCGTCCCGGCTGAGCTTCCAGTGACCCACCTCGCTGCGGTAACCCACCGCGAGGTCGTCGAAGTAGGTGCGCCCGCCACTCACGCGCCCGCCTCCGGGAGCGCGTCGAGGAAGGCCCCGATCGCCTCGCTCACGAGCTCGCGGCGCTCCAGGTTCACGACGTGCCCGGCGCCGGGCACGACGAGGAGCTCGGCACGAGGCAGCGCGGCGGCCAACGCCCGGCTCGGGGCCTCGGAGAGCCGGTCGCGATCGCCCACGATCACGAGCGCCGGGAGCCCGCAGCCGGCAAGCGCCGGCGCCAGGTCCTCCACGCCGGGCTGCGGGGCCAGCAGCTCGCGCAGGGTGTGGGCGATCGCGTGTCCGGGGTGTTCGAGAAAGCCCGCCTTCACCAGTTGCGCCGCCTTGGGGTCGAAGCCGCTCTCGGGCCCCCAAGCGTACACCGCCCCCGCGGCCTCGAGGCCGTCTCGCTCGATGGCCTCGGCAAAGCGCAGCGCCCAGCTCTCGCCCCGCGTCGCGGCGAAGCTCGGCGGGAACGCCGCGAGCACGAGACCGCGCACCCGCTCCGGGTGGGCCAGGGCGAAGCGCAGGGCCAGACTCGCCCCCATCGAGAGCCCGCCCACCACCGCGGGCCCCGCGGCACCCGCCCAGTCGAGCACCCGCGCGAAGTCGTCGAGAAAGCACTCCGGGCGGTAGGCCGCGGCGTCCGCCGGCGCGTCGCTCCGGGCGTGACCCCGAACGTCGAACAGCGCCGTCCGCGCCCGCTGCGCCAGGGCCCGCGCCTGGGGCCGCCAGTTCCGCCCGCTGCCGCCGAAGCCGTGGGCGAGGAGCAG
>JANQRO010000413.1 GCA_028284525.1 Myxococcota bacterium
TCCCGGTGCGGGGGCGGGGCCCGGTGCCGGAATCGGCCGGATCCGAGGCGGCCACGGGCGGCGCGGCGATCCCGGCGGTGCTGGCCCCCGGCTGGCTGCTGCTCGACCAGTGTCTCGAGCGCTGCGATCGGGTGGAGCGCGCGCTGGCGTGGTGCGAACGGCGCCCGGGCGGGGGCGCGGCACTCCTGCTCTTCGCCGACGCCACGGGCGCCCGGGCCGCGATCGCGATCGAGGGCACGACGCGCCGGCAGGTCGCCGTCGAGGCCCCGCGCAGCGCGCCGGCCGGGAGCCTCACGCTCTGGCTCGATCCCCACGCGCGGAGCGTCGCGCTGCGAGCGCCCGACGGACGCGGGGCCGTCCTCGCGAGCGCCGACCCCGCCACCGGGTCGGCGGAGCCCGCCGCGCCCTGGGGCGCCGCCGGGTTCTAGCCCTCTTCGCAGATCGCGACGGCTTGTGCGGGGGTGTCGGCGATCTGGAAGAAGGCACCGTGCTCGCGACGCTCGAAGCCCGCCTCCACGGCTCGTTCGAAGAGCGCGACCCAGGGGGTGTAGAACGACCGGTTCAGCAAGACGAGGGGGCGGCGGTGGAAGGCGAGCTTGCGGAACGAGAGCACCTCGGTGAACTCCTCGAAGGTGCCGAGGCCACCGGGTGCCGCGATGAAGGCGTCGGCGCGCTCCTCGAGCCCCGCTTTGCGCGAGCGCATGTCGTCGACCTGGATCATCGGCACCCGGGTGTGGTGGACGTCCTCCTCGACGAAGCGCCGGTAGATCACACCGGTCACCCGGCCCCCCGCGGCGAGGGTGCCGTCGGCGAGGGCCCCCATCGAGCCGGTGCGACCGCCCCCGTACACGAGCTCGTGTCCCCGGGCGCCGATCGCCTCGCCGAGGGCGCGCGCCTCCTCGAGGTAGGGAGCCGCCGTGCGGCGACTCGAACCCGCGTAGACCGCGATGCGCACGGGGGGGCGGCTAGCGCGAGCGGCGTCGGCGACGGCTGCGGCGGGGTCGCTCGCCGGAGCGCTTGCGGGGTCGCTCGTCGCGGTACCGATCGCGGTCGTCCTCGCCCTCGCCGGCGTTCTCGCTGGGCTCGGCCACCGAGGTCACCGGGCGGTGCTCCTGGAGGTAGGCGGCGCAGATGGCGGCGAGGTCGCGACGACCGTCTTCGTTCGCCGCCATCTCCTCCACCACCCGCACGAAGCGCCCGACCTTCCAGCCGCGGTCGCGCTCGGGGATCTCGCGCATCTCGTGCTCGACCTTGACGGCGAGACGCTCGCGCAGCCGCGTCGCCATCTCGAGGTCGCCCGGGAGCTGCCGCTCGCTGATCTCGAGACGGTTCACGTTCTGCAGGTAGCGGAAGTTCCCGATGTCGAGGGCCGACACGATCGAGATCGCCACGCCGGCCTTGCCGGCGCGTCCGGTGCGCCCGGTGCGGTGCACGTAGACCTCGGGCGAGTCGGGGGCGGCGTAGGAGATCACGTGGGTGAGATCCGAGATGTCGATGCCGCGCGCCGCGACGTCGGTGGCGACGAGGTAGCGAAGCTCGCCGGCTTTGATCCGCGCCATCGCCCGCTCGCGGGCGGCCTGGTTGAGGTCGCCCGAGATCTGGTCGGCGTCGAAGCCCCGGCGCTGCAGAAAGCCCGTGACGAAACGCACGTCGTCCTTGGTGTTGCAGAAGATGATCGCGCTCTCGGGATCCTCGTATTCGAGCACCCGCACCAGGGCGTGTTCCTTCTCCTGCGCCGAGACGAGGTAGAAGAAGTGCTCGATCTCCTGAGGCGCGATCTGGCCTTCCGAGAGCGTCACGAACTCGGGCTCGTCGAGGAAGACGCGGGCCAGCGAGCGCACCTTCTCGGGCATCGTCGCCGAGAAGAGACAGGACTGGCGCTCGCCGCGTTTGGTGACGTAGCCCTCGATCTCCTTCATGTCGGGCCAGAAGCCAAGGGACAGCAGCTCGTCGGCCTCGTCGAGGACGAGGAAGCGGATCGTGTCGAGGTGGAGTCGGCCCGACCCCAGGTGGTCGAGGATGCGTCCCGGCGTTCCGACGATCACGTGGGAGCCGGCCTCGATACCCTCGAGCTGTGCGGCGTAGCCGACACCGCCGTAGATCGGCAGACAACGCACACCGAGGTGTTTGCCGAGGACGGTGATCTCCGCGGCCACCTGGTTGGCGAGCTCGCGGGTCGGCAACAGGACGAGCGCCTGGGGCTCGGCGCGTTCCGGGTCGATCTCGGAGACGATCGGCAGGCCAAAGGCCCCCGTCTTCCCCGACCCGGTGCGGGCTTGGACGATCAGGTCGCGTCCCTCGCGCATCACCGGGAGTACGCGGGCCTGGACGGGGGTGGGTTCGGACCAGCCCAGGTCGCGAACGCCGGCCTGGACCGGCTCGGGAAGGTCCTCGAAGGGATTGTGTGTATCGGTCATTCGGTTCCGTCGGTGGGGTCGCGAGGCTATCCCTCGTGTATGGGTGCAGCAAGCGGCCGCACACTGCGCGGTGTGGGAACATCGATTAGTCTCGGCCGCGCATGGCCCGGGTCGATCGCAGCGATGTCGAACGTGTCGCCGCTCTCGCACGTCTGGAGCTCGGCGCAGCGGAAGCGCAGGAGATGGTACGGCACCTCGAAGCCGTCCTCGACTACGTCGAGACCTTGCGCGACGTGGACACCGAAGGGGTCGAGGCGACCTCCCACGTGATCCCCTTGGAGACCCCGTTTCGCGCCGACCGGGCCGACACACGGATCGAGCCCGAGCGGGCCGTCGCGGGCGCTCCGTCCCGCGATGGATTCGCGTTCGTCGTGCCCAAGGTGCTCGAGGAAGACGAGGCCTAGACGTGGACTTCGCGTCCCTGGTGGAGCAGGCGGAGGCCCTCGAGGCCGGCGCGGTGAGCGCGCGCGAGC
>JANQRO010000425.1 GCA_028284525.1 Myxococcota bacterium
CCTCGAGGCGGGACCCTACGCCATCGATGCCCTGATGAAGTACGGCGTCGACTTCGACCGGCGCAGCGACCCGGCCCACGCCCAGGAGTTCGATCTCGGACGCGAGGGCGGCCACACGAAGCGACGCATCCTCCACCACCGCGACCTGACCGGCCATCAGATCGAAGAGGCGCTGCTGGCGCGGGTGCGGGCGCACCCCGGGATCACCCTCTACGAGGACCACTGCGCGATCGACCTGCTCACGGCCCACAAGGCCGGACGCACCGAGGCGAACCGGGCCCTGGGCGCGTACGTGCTCGACTCGCGCACGGGCGAGGTCGAGCGCTTCCAGGCGCCGATCACGATGCTCGCGACCGGTGGCGCCGGCAAGGTCTACCTCTACACCAGCAACCCGGACATCGCGTCGGGCGACGGCATCGCCATGGCGTACCGGGCCGGCGCCACGCTCGCGAACATGGAGTTCTTCCAGTTCCACCCGACCTGCCTCTACCACCCGCTCGCCAAGTCCTTCCTCATCAGCGAGGCCGTCCGGGGAGAAGGAGGTGTCCTGCGCACCGAGGCCGGCGAGGCGTTCATGCCGCGCTATCACGAGATGGCCGACCTGGCGCCGCGAGACGTGGTGGCCCGTGCGATCGACACCGAGCTGAAGCGCAGTGGCGACGACTACGTGACCCTGGACATCACCCACCAGGATCCGTCCTTCCTCCGCGACCGCTTCCCGGTGATCGACGAGCGCTGCCGCTCCTTCGGCATCGACATGACCCGCGAGCCGATCCCGGTGGTTCCCGCCGCCCACTACTGCTGCGGCGGCGTGCGGACCAACCTGCACGGCGAGACCGACCTGCCGAACCTCTTCGCCGCCGGCGAGGTGGCCAACACCGGGCTGCACGGGGCCAACCGCCTGGCCTCGAACTCGCTGCTCGAGGCGCTCGTCTTCGCGGAAGCCGCGGCCCGCGAGAGCATCGCGCGCCGGGACGGCATCCCCGAGACCGGCGAGCTGCCCGAGTGGGAGTCGGGCGACGCCACCGAGAGCCACGAGGCCGTGGTCATCACCCAGAACTGGGACGAGATCCGGCGCTTCATGTGGAACTACGTCGGCATCGTCCGCAGCGACCGCCGCCTGGCGCGCGCCCAGCGCCGGATCGATCTCCTGAAGGAGGAGATCAACGACTACTACTGGAACTTCCGCGTCACCCCGGACCTGATCGAGCTGCGGAACCTCGCCACCGTGGCGGCTCTCGTCATCTCGGCCGCGCGCTTCCGGCAGGAGAGCCGCGGGCTGCACTTCAACCTCGACCACCCCGAGCGCGACGACGCGCGCTTCCGCCGGGACACCCTGCTGCAGCGCGGCGAGGCTCCGCGGAGCGATCCCGGGTGATGGCGCGCGACCGGCTCTGGTGGCGCCTCCTGCCGAGCGGCTCGGCGAGCTTGCTGGTGCTCGTCGGGCTCGTCCTCGGCTGCGGCACACCGGCCATCCAGCGCAGCGAGGCCCCCCGGCTGACCGAGCGCAACCGCGCCCTCTACGCGCGCACCAATCTGGAGAAGGCTCGCGCCCTCTACGCCGAGGGTCGCATCGACTTCGCCGAGAGCGCGGCGCGCCGGGGCCTGGGCTTCGAGCCGGACAACACCGATCTGCTGCGGCTGCGCGCCGAGCTGCTCGACCAGCTCGGACGAAACAACGAGGCGAGCGCGCTGCGCGCCCGGGTGGACGAGCTCGAGCCGCCGCTCCCCGCTCCGAGCGTGTCCCCGCATCCCCTCTCGAATCCCCGCACACGGGTGCTCTTCGCACTGATTCCCCCCTCGCCCTCCCTGATGGCCTCGAATTCGCGTGCCCGCCTCCCCCACGACTGGCCGCGGGGCGCCGAGGCGGCAACGCTCGTCGAGCGGCTCGCGATCCGGCTCCCCCACGCACGGGTGATGACCCTGGGCAGCGCGCCCCACCCCACTTCGAGCTCGGTGCCCGCCGCCCAGGCCTGGCTCAGCGCCGAGGGACCCAACGCCGTCGTGAGCCTGCGCGTCGACCGCGCGTTCTGCGGCAGCTCGGTCAAGGACGGCGACTTCGCGGTGGCGTGGCTACGGGTGGTGGTCCTGCTCCCGAATCAGCGGGAGACCGAGGCGAGACTGATTCGCGTGGCTCTGGACACGCCTCCCGATCACGGCTGCGAGGCGGCCGCCATCGCGTTCGCGCTCGAGCGCGTCCTCGAGCTCAGCCCCGTGCACGAAGCCCTGGGCGCGGGCCCCTCCCTGCCGGGCGACGCCTTCGCGGGCGCGGGCATCCGCGTCGCCTTTCCGATCCTCGACTGGCG
>JANQRO010000433.1 GCA_028284525.1 Myxococcota bacterium
TCGAGGGCCTCGAGGGCTCGCTCTCCTACGGCGACGACCGCGCGATCGTCGAGTCGCTGGTGCTGCGTCTCTTCGGCGGCGAGGTGGGCCTCGCCGGCGTCTACAACCTCCGCGTCCCGGGCCACCCGGCCTTCTCCCTCAACACGGCGGTCGAGGGTCTGCAGGTCGAGCAGGCGGTGGCCAGCCAGGCCCCCGCGCTCGACGGCCGCTTCGAAGGGGCGATTCGCAGCGACCTCAAGCTCACCGGGACCGGCGCCGACTGGGAGGCGCTGCGTCCCAAGCTGCGCGGCGGCGGAGAGCTCCATCTGGAAGACGGGGTGCTGCGCGAGATCAACCTCGGCGAGGAGGCGCTCGGGGGTCTCGCCGGCATCCCGGGTCTCGACGATCTCGTCGACGCCGAGCTGCGCAGCCGCTACCCCGCGCTCTTCGGCGCCGAGGAGACGCGCTTCGACCGGGCCGACCTGGTGCTCCAGATCGCCGACGGCGTCGCCCAGATCCAGGAGCTGGTCCTCGAGGCCCGGGATTTCGCCATCGAGGGCACGGGGCGCATCGGTCTCGACGGCGCCCTCGACCTCCGGGCCCAGCTGATCTGCTCCGAGGCACTGAGTACGGACCTGGTCGCGCGCCAGGCCGCCCTCGGGAGCCTTCGCTCCCGGGCGGGTCGGGTCGCCTTCCCGGTGCAGGTCCGCGGCGGTCTCGCCGAGCCGCGGGTGTCCCCGGACATCGCGGCGATCGCCAACCGACTGGGCGGGAGCCAGGCGCGGGAGCTCCTGGGCCGCGCGCTCCAGGGAGCCCAGCAGGGTGGGGAGAGAGCGGGAGAGGGCGCCCAGGGCGCGGCCGATTCCGCGGACGAGCTGCTCCAGAAGGGTCTCGACTCGCTCTTCGGCCGCTGAGGCCCCCGGGAGAGGCCGACGCGCCCGCGCGGCGGAGAGCCCTAAAGCTCCGCCCCGGCGTCCGCCGATGAGGAGAGGGATGGCCCAGACCCCGCGGAGCCCGCTGTGAACAAGCCCGCCCACGCCGAACCGCGACGCGTCGCCTCGAACGAGGTGGCCTACTCCGCCGGTCGTGAAGAGGGCATCGGGCGTCTGGCCGACGTCTCGATCAGCGGGGCGCTCCTCGAGGAGGCGACCTCCCAGCCCCCGCTCGACTCGATGCTGCAGCTCCACGTGCTCCGCGACAGCGGAGAGCCCGTCGACCTCGCCGCCCGCGTGGTGCGCCACAGCCCCCGCGGCTTCGCGGTGAAGTTCTCGGGCTACACCCGCGAGCTCGCGGAGCTCCTCGAGGAGATCGAGAAAGCCAACCGCTAGTCGGGCGTCCGCTAGCCGGGGCGCGCCACTCCGCTCGGGTCGCACAGCACCCGACTGCGCGCCGTGAAGAACTCGGTCGTCGCGCAGAAGTCGCGCTCGTCGGCGGCGATCTCGCGATAGTCGCTGCCGGCGAGCAACGTCTCGAGCTCCTCCAGGCTCGCGAAGGACCACAGGCTCGTCCCGTCCACCACGTCTCCCGCGGCGTCGTAGAGCGGGTCGCCGGGGTCGCCCACGTTGTGGAGCTGGACGTAGCGTCGGATCCGCGTCGCCGCGGGGAGCTCCTCGACGAGCGCGGCGTGGGATCCGCGCCAGGTCTCGCGAAAGCTCGCCCGGGAGAGCGCGGGGTGGCGCCAGTGGTGACGCACCAGCACCACCGGGTCGTCGAGCGGGGTCTCGCTCTCCCGCACCACGTGCTCCTCGCACAGCGTCGTGACGACGCGGCGGGTCGCGCCCCCGCCCGTCGGCTCGGCGCGCGGTCGGCGGGGAGCGAGCCAAGCCGCCAACGCGTTGCGGGTGGCAAAGGCGAGCTGGGCTCCGCCGTCCCAGCGCGGCCCCTCCTCGTCCGCGGACGAGCTCGGGGCACCGGCGAGGCGCTCGTGGTGCAGGTGGAAGAGCAGGCCCGGCGTCGCGGCGCCCGGCGTCGCCCCCGGTCCGAAGGGATCCACCACTTCGGGCCCGAAGCGATCCGCCGTCGCGTCGCTCGGCACCTCGCTCGTCGCGACCCGGATCCGCAACGCCTGGAGGACGATCCGCGGCGCGCTCACCGCGTCCGCCAGTCCTCCGCCTCCTCGTAGGCGTGGGCCAGCCGGTAGAGCGTCGACTCGTCCCAGCGCCTCCCGACGAGCATCATCCCCACCGGCAACTCGGCCACCTGGCCGCAGGGCACGGAGATCGCCGGGTGTCCGGTCGCGTCGAAGGGGGCGGTGTTGGGGATCATCTCGAAGCCCCGGGCCACGACCTCTTCCCGAGACGCCCCGGGCTCCGGAATCTTCGTCGCGGTGAGCGGGAGCGTGGGCATCAGCAGCGCGTCGAAGCGCCCGAGCGCCTCGTCGTAGGCCGCGCGCAACCGCAGGCTCTGGTTCTGGGCGCGGCCGTAGAGCGTCCCGCCGTAGGACTCGTGGATCCACTCGCCGGCGAGCATCGAGACCTTGAGGGTCTCCGAGAGCTTGTCGGCCTGGTCGCGCCACCCCGCGTGGGCCTTGATCAGCGAGGGGAGATAGAGCCCCTTCCAGTTGGTGCCGAAGCCGTTGCCCTTCATCATGAACTCGGTGAGCCCTTCGAGGGCGAAGCCCGACCAGATCACCCCGCCGAGCCGGTGCATCGGGATCGACACGCGCTCGACGGTCGCGCCGAGCTTCTCGAAGCAGGGGAGCGCGCCCTCGACACAGGTGTCGACCTCGCGCATTCCGCCCGGGTGGCCAAAGCCCTCCTCGACGATCCCGATCCGCATGCCCTCGATCGACTGGCCCAGCGCCTCGGTGTAGCGCGCGGTGCGCGTCTCGATCTGACGCGGGTCGAGCCCGTCGGCGCCGGCGAGCACCTCGAGCAGCAACGCGTTGTCGGCGACACCCTCGGTCATCGGTCCGGCGTGGTCGATCGTCACCTCGATCGGCATGATGCCGGTGTAGGGCACGAGACCGTGGGTCGGCTTCATCCCGACGATCCCGCAGTAGGCGGCGGGGATTCGGATCGAGCCGCCCTGGTCGCCGCCGATCGCCATGTCGACTTCGCGCGCCGCCACCAGCGCGGCGCTCCCCGACGAGCTCCCCCCCGCCGAGTAGCCGGGCTTGCGCGGGTTGTGCACCGGACCGGTCGCGTTGGTGTGGCTTCCCCCGGAGAGACAGAAGTACTCGCAGTGGGCCTTGCCGACGATCTCGCCGCCGGCGTCGAGGATGCGGGTCACGATCGTCGCGTCGACCTCGGGGACGTAGCCCTCGAGGGTGGAGGCACCGTTCATCATCGGCACCCCGGCGAGACACACGTTGTCCTTGAGCGCGATGCGCTTGCCCTGCAGCGGGCCGCTGTCGGTGCCGCGCACCGTCGTCTTCACGTACCACGCGTTGTAGGGGTTCTCGTCGGCGGGGGGGCGCACACCGGGGGTGCGCGGGTAGCGCACCTCCGGGAGCGCGTCGTCGAGGCCGTCCAAGGTGTCGAACCCCGCGAGGGTGGGCTCGAGCAGATCGCGGAAGGAGCGGAGGTCGTCCTCCGAGAGGTGCAGGTGCAGGCGCTCCGCGGTGGCGCGGAGCTGGTCGAGGGTCGGGCGAACGACGGCCATCGGGTCCTCCGGAGCCGCGCCGCGCACCGGGCGCTCGCGCTCCGGGGGCGACGACGCGGAATTGGCAGGCGGTTGGAGCGAAGCGTAGCATCGCGGCATGGCCTCCAAACGTCACCGCGACCCTCCCTCCGAGATCGCGCGTCGGGTCCAGGCCCTCGAGCAGGTGCTCGTCGAGAAGGGGCTGGTCGACGCGGCGGCGATCGACCGCATCGTCGAGACCTACGAGCACCAGGTCGGCCCGCAGAACGGCGCCCGCGTCGTGGCCCGGGCCTGGAGCGACCCGGCCTACCGCGAACGGCTCCTCGCGGACGGAAGCTCCGCCATCGCCGAGTTCGGGATCCAGGGCATGCAGGGCGAGAACATGATCGTGGTGGAGAACACCCCTGCGGTGCACAACGTCGTCGTGTGCACCCTCTGCTCGTGTTACCCCTGGCCGGTGCTGGGGCTCCCGCCCACCTGGTACAAGTCGCCGCCCTACCGCGCGCGCATCGTGCGCGAGCCCCGCGCCGTCCTGCGCGAGTTCGGGGTCGAGCTCGACGCCGACGTCGAGGTGCGGGTCTGGGACAGCAACGCCGAGCTCCGCTACATGGTGCTGCCCCGCCGACCCCCGGGCACCGAGGGCCTCGACGAAGCGGCGCTGGCCGAACTCGTCACCCGCGACTCGATGATCGGGGTCGCGCTGCTCGGGGCGCCGGGCGCGTCGTGAACGGCATCCACGATCTCGGCGGGATGCACGGCTTTGGCCCCGTCGAGCGCGAGGAGAACGAGCCGCTCTTCCACGCCGACTGGGAGCGTCGGGTCTTCGGGATGCTCACCTCGACGGCGATCGGGATCGGCTTCAGCATCGACGAGTTCCGCTCGCACATCGAGACCATGGGCGCCGCCCACTACCTCGAGACGAGCTACTACGAGCATTGGCTCCACGCCCTCGAGGTGTTGACCGTGTTGTACGGCGGGGTGAGCGCCGAGGAGCTCGCCGCCGGCCACGTGACCGAGCCGGGCGCGGGCCCGGCCCCGCTCCAACCCGAGGGCGTGCCGAAGGTGCTCGCCCACCGTCTCGCCGGACGCGCCGACCTCGACGAGCCGGCTCCCTTCGCGGTCGGAGACCGGGTGCGCGCCCGCAACCTCCACCCGGAGGCCCACACGCGGCTGCCGCGCTACGTGCGCGGCCACGTCGGCCAGATCGATCGGGTGCACGGCGGCTTCGTCTTCCCCGATACGGTCGCGCGGCGCGCGGGAGACAGGCCCCAGTACTGCTACAGCGTGCGCTTCGACGCGAACGAGCTCTGGGGACCCGACGCCGGCGGTCGGGGCGCGGTCTACATCGACCTCTTCGACGACTACCTCGAGCCGGCCGGCCCGGACTCCAAGGAGTAGAGATGGACATTCGCGACAAGGTGATCGTGGTAACCGGGGGTGCCAGTGGGATCGGTGCGGCGATGTGTCGCCGCTTCGCGGCACAGGGGGCGAAGGGTGTGGTCGTGGCCGACCGCGACGCCGCCGGCGCCGAAGCGGTCGCAAAGGAGATCGGCGGTCTCGGCGTCGCCTGTGACGTGAGCCGCAACGAGGAGATCGAGGCGCTGGTCGCGAAGAGCGAATCGGAGTGCGGTCCGATCGACATCTTCGTCTCGAACGCCGGCGTCGCGACCGGCGGGACTCCCCTCGATACCCCCCTCGAGGTCTGGCAGTCGCAGTGGGACATCAACCTGATGGCCCACGTCTACGCGGTGCGCGCCGTGCTCCCCGGGATGCTCGAACGGGGCAGCGGCTACCTGGTCCACACCGCCTCGATGGCGGGGATCCTGACCACCCACAACAACGCCGTCTACGCGGTGACCAAGCACGCCGTGGTCGGTCTCGCCGAGTGGCTCTCGGTCACCTACCACGACCGCGGGATCCGCACCTCGTGTCTGTGTCCGCTGGGCGTGCGCACGCCGATGCTGGGTGACACCGACACCCCGTGGGCAAAGCTCGCGGCGGGTCCGATCAAGGAGCCCGAAGAGGTGGCCGAGCAGGTGCAGGACGCGATCGAGGCGGAGGAGTTCCTGATCCTCACCGACCCGATCGCGCAGAAGTGGATGGACGGCAAAGCCAGCAACCTCGAGCGCTGGCTCAAGGGGATGCGCAAGCTCCAGGTCCAGCTCGACGGCTCGTCGGCACCGATCCAGGAGACCTAGCGCGCGGCCCCCGACCGGCGGGACCCGGCGCCGGGTCGCTAGAGCGTGGGCGCTCCCGCGGCGTCCTCGTCGTCGGCCATCCACCAGAAGTTCGGCGCCGTCAGCAGGTACTCGAAGCTGGTGGCGTCGGTGGCTTCTCCGAACAGGAAGCCCTGCATGCGGCTGCAGCCGAAGGAGGCGAGCAGCTGCATCTGCTCGACGGTCTCCACGCCCTCTCCGATCGTGGCGAGGTTGAGCGCTCGCGCGAGCTGCACCACGGTCTGGGTGATGGTGGCGTCCGCCGGGTCGGTGGTGAGGGCGCGGATAAAGCTCTGGTCGATCTTGAGCACGTCCACCGGGAGCTGCTTCAGGTAGGCCAGCGCCGAGTAGCCGGTGCCGAAGTCGTCGATCGAGATGCGCACGCCGAGCCGTTTCAGCGCCGAGAACTGGGCCAGGGTGCGGCGGGTGTCGTGGAGCAGGCTGCGCTCGGTGAGCTCGAGCTCGAGCGACTCGGGGCGCAGGCCGGTGTCCTCGAGCACCTCGTTGACCCGGGTGACGAAGTCGTCGGGCTGGAACTGCTGGGGCGAGACGTTGACCGCGATGCGGAAGCCCTTGTGTCCCATTTCCTGCCAGGCCGCCGCCTGCTCGCAGGCGGTGCGGATCACCCACTCGCCGATCGGAATGATCAGGTTGCTGTCCTCGGCGATACGCAGGAACTCGGCGGGGAGGACCAGCCCGAGCTCGGGGTGGCGCCAGCGGATCAGCGCCTCGGCGCCCACCACGCGGCCGCGCACGACGTCCACCACCGGCTGATAGTGGAGCGCGAGCTCGCCGCCCTCGAGGGCGTCGCGCAGCCGGTACTCGAGGCTCGTGCGGTCCGAGGCCTCCTCGTACATGTCCTCGGCGTAGACCGCGTAGCGGTCGCGTCCGGCGCTCTTCGCGTGGTACATCGCGGAGTCCGAGGCCTTGAGCAGCGCCTCGGCGTCGGTGCCGTGGTGGGGGAAGGTCGCGATGCCGATGCTCGCGCTCACCACCCGGTCGCCGGTGCGCAGCCGCACCGGCTTGCGGATCAGGTCGAGGAGCTTCTCGGCGATCTGCTCGGCGTCCGACGGGCTCGAGAGGTGGGTGACGAGGACCGCGAACTCGTCCCCGCCGAGCCGCGCCCCGGTGTCGCTCTTGCGCAGACAGCTCCCGATGCGCTGGGCGGTCGAGCGCAGCAACGCGTCGCCGGCCACGTGGCCCAGGGTGTCGTTCACCAGCTTGAAGTGGTCGAGGTCGATGAAGAGCACCGCCAGGGTGTGGCGGTTGCGGCGCGCCGACGACACCGCCTGGTCGAGGCGGTCGGCGAAGAGCGAGCGGTTGGCGAGCCCGGTGAGCTGGTCGTAGGTGGCGAGCTGGCGCGCGCGCTCCCGGGCGATGTTCAGCTCGACGAAGATGCGCTGGTTGCGAATCGCGTGGAGCAGACTCCAGACGACGAAGCCCTGGGAGAGCGCACAGCGCACCAGGTAGCCGCGTGCGCCCGCCTCGAGGGCGCGGTTCGCGAGCCCGGCGTGGTCCGTGTCGGCGAGCACCACGACGGGGACCAGGGGATGGCGCACCCGGGTCTGGGAGAGCCCGGTGAGGGCTTCGGTGTGACCCTCGCCCACGTCGAGTACCAGCACGTCGGCTTGATTGCGCTCGAGACGCTCGAAGGCCTGGGGCAGGGAGGACACGTGGTCGACCACGAAGCGGGGGCGGTCGCCTTCGAGCAGCGCCCGAAACAGCGAGACGTCGCCCTCGTCGCCCCCGACGAAGAGGACGCGGATCTCTTCCTTCTCCGCAGCCGCAGCTTGTTGGGGCCCGGGACCCGGCGTCGACATCGACCCTCCGCGTCTCTTCTATCGGCAACACGCGGCGGGGCTTTATCCGGGCCCGGGTCGGCCCGGACTCGGCATTTTTCTTCGGTGCCGGCTAGTTGGAGAGCAGGTTGCGCGCCACCACCTTGAGCTCGAGGACGGGCTTCACGCCCTCGAAGATCGGCAGCACCAGGGCGTCGACGGTGTAGCGGCTGATCGGGTACTCCTCGGCGTAGCCCCACCCGCCGTGGAGCTGCTGCCCCTCCTGGGAGATCTCGACGGCGATGTCGCAGGCCAGGAGCTTGGCCTGGGCGGCCAGCGGCGCCGCGTCGGCGCGGCCGGCGTCCATCCCTTCGGCGGCGGCGTAGGTGAGGGCCCGGGCCGCGGCGAGCCGCGCCGCCATGCGTCCGAGCTTGTACTGGGTGAGGGGGTACTCGACCGTGGCCTTGCCGAACTGGACCCGGTCGAGGACGTACTCGGCGCTCTTCTCGAGGGCGGCCTGGGCGAGCCCGGTGGCGCGTCCCCCGGTCTGGAGGCGGCCCATCGCGAAGCCCGCCATCTGCAGGTAGAAGCCGCGGCCTTCGCCCTCGGCCTCGCCCACCAGGTGGTCGGCGGGCACGAAGTAGTTCTCGAGCTGCAGGGTGAAGGAGTGCATGCCGCGGTAGCCGAGGGTGGCGTCGGCCTTGCCCGACATCTTGCCGCCCCCCGGCTGGGTCTGGTCGAAGGCGTGTCCGCGGTCGCGTTCTTTGGGCACGATGAAGAGCGAGAGCCCCTTGGCGCCCTTGGCGGGGTCGGGGTCGGTGCGGGCCAGGAGCGCCAGGATGTCGGCGCGCCCCGCGAAGGTGCACCACGACTTCGGGCCGTTGATCACCCAGCCGTCGACGCCGCCCTGGGTGGCGCGCTCGGCGCGGCACTTGAGCGAGGCGACGTCGCTCCCGATGTCGGGCTCGGTCACCGAGATTCCGACCATGACCTCGCCCGAGGCGAGCTGCGGGAGCCAGGTCTTGCGCTGTTCCTCGGTGCCCCCCTGGAGCAGCGCCTTCGCGAGGATCTCGGGGCGCGTGATGAGCGAGCCCGCGCAGGCGAGGCTCACCCGCGAGAGCTCCTCGGTGGTGAGGATCATCGCCATGCTGCCCATCTCGAAGCCGCCGTAGGTCTCCGGAACCGAGAGCCCGAAGTAGCCGAGCTCGGACATCTTCTCGATGAACGCTTCGGGCACCGTCTCGTCGCCGCGGTGGATCCGCTCGGCGTGGGGGGCGATCTCGCCGTCGCCGAACTCGCGCACCGACTCGCGCACCTGCTCGAGGAGCTCGTCGAGGGCGAAGTCGACCCGGCCCTTGTCTTCGGCGACACGTCGGCCGAGGGCGCGGAAGACCGACTCGTTCGCGACCTGGCGCAGGCGCTCCCGCAGCGCGGCGGGGAAGGTCGCGTCGAACTCCGCCTCGCCGAGGCCCAGGTCGTCCACCGCGGGAGCCAGCCGGTCGCGCAGGGCGCCCACCAGGTCGGCCGCACCGGCGGCGGCGAGTCCGGCAAAGTGGTCGCCGCTCCGCCCTTCGGACTCCACCCGCGCCGCGAACTCGAGAAGCTCCCGCGCCGCGCGCGCTTCGGTGGCCGCGTAGGCCACCCGCTCCGCCAGCACCTGGTGGTCGTCGATGCGCTTGCCGCCGTCGGTGATGCTGCGGGCGAGGTCGAGACAGCGATCGACCAGGGTGTCGGCGGCGTCCACCAGGCCGCGGGCCTGGTCGAGGGTGGGAAGGCTCATGGGGTCTCCAGTCGGTGGTCGGGCGCCCGGGGGCGGTCCGGGAGGCTAGCGTCTCCGCGCCCGAGCGCGGCGCGCTGCGCGCGGGCGATGACGTGCGCTAGGGGGTCTGCGGGGCGCTTCGTCCCCGCTCGAGGAGCGGCAGCAGCTGCTCCACGAGGGCCGGGGCGCCCATCACCAGGCCGACCTTGTCGTCCGGGTAGGGAAGCGTCTCACAGCGCCCCCCGGCCTCGGGCACCAGCACCTGGGCGGCGGCGGCGTCCCAGGGCGCCAAGTCGAGGTCGACCATCGCGTCGACGCTGCCCCGCAGCACGAGCGCGTGTCCAAAGGCGTCGGTGTAGCCGCGCAGCACCCGGGCGCAGTCGGCCAGGGTGTGGAGCGCGGCGTCCTCGCCGGCGCGCGCGAAGCAGTACGGGTCGCCGCGGGAGACGACGGCGTCGTCGAGGGCAGTGCAGGTCGAAGCGGCGACCCGTCGCGATCCGGCCCAACAGCCGCCGCCCCTCCAGCCGACGTAGCGCTCGTCGAGGGCGGGGAGGTCGATCAGTCCGAGGACCGGTCGCCCCGCTTCGCAGAGCGCGATCAGGGTGCCGAAGAGCGGGATGCCCCGGGTGAAGGAGAGGGTCCCGTCGATGGGGTCGACGATCCACAAGCGCTCCGCATCGCGTTCGCCGCCAAACTCTTCGCCGTACACGGCGGAGCCGGGGAGCGCAGCGCGCAGCGCGTCGGCGAGCACGCGCTCGGCGGCGCGGTCGGCGGCCGTCACCGGCGAGC
>JANQRO010000435.1 GCA_028284525.1 Myxococcota bacterium
TCACCCGGGAAGTGATGGCGGAGCCGGCCCCGCTCTCCGAGCCCCAGCTCGCCGCCAAAGCCACCGCGAGCGCGGGAGCCACCTCGGCGGCGGCGGAGCGGGGCGCCGCGCTCCGCGCTCCCGCCGAACCCACGCCGCCGGCGCCCGGCGAAGCCCGCAAGAGCGAGGACCCCCTCGCCCACCACGTCTGGATCCCGACGATGCGGCTCCGTCCGGGGCAGAAGTCCTCGGGTCCCTTCGAGGAGCTCCGAGGCGGCTTCTTCCTCGACGTGCCGCTACCCCGCGACGTGCCGGCGGGCGAAGCGACCCTGCGCATCGAGGCGGAGGGGCCGCGGCGGCAGCGCAGCGTCGCGGAGACGCCCGCACCCCTCGACGCCGACCAGCGCGCCCTCGACGCCCTCGCGGGCAGGGCCGGCGAGACCGGCGTGCCACCGCCCCGAACCTACGAGGAGCGGATCCCGGTCGAGGCGAAGCAGCGCGCGCTGTTGCTCCAGATTCCCCCCGGTGCCCTCGCCGCCGGCATCTACCAGGTCGACCTGGAGGTGCGCGGCGACGGGGTGGTGCAAGGACGGGCTCGCTTCCGGCTGGAGCTCAGCGAAGACTGAGCGCGTCTGTGGAGTCGGGCCCGTCGCGGATTCTGCGGCACCATCCGGGGTCCGGAGGTCCCATGTACGACACCCTGCGCGTCGATCGCGAAGATCACCTCACCTGGCTCACCCTGAACCGCCCCGACTCGTTGAACGCGCTCAGCCGGGCGATGATCGCAGAGCTCTTCGACTTCTTTGCGGGGCTCCCCGCCGACACCCAGACCCGGGTGGTGGTGGTGCGGGGTGCCGGCAACGCCTTCTGCGCCGGACTCGACCTCAAGGAGGCCAGCGATCCGGAGTCCGCGGTCGGAACCAGCGTCAGCGCCGGGCTGCGGCTCCAGCGCAACATCGCCGAGATCGTCCTCCAGATGCGTCGCGCTCCGCAGCCGATCATCGCGGCGGTCCAGGGCGCGGCGTCGGGAGGGGGCTTCGCGATCGCCCTGGCCGCCGACGTGCGCATCGCCGCCGAGTCGGTGCGGATGAACGCCGCCTTCATCCGCTTGGGGCTCTCGGCCTGCGACATCGGGGTGAGCTACTTCCTGCCCCGGCTGGTGGGCGCCTCCGTGGCCTCGGAGCTGCTCCTCACCGGCGACTTCATCGAAGGCGAACGGGCGCTGCAGACCGGTCTCGTCTCTCGTCTCGTTCCGGACGAGACCCTCGAGGACGCGACCCGCGCCAGCGCCGAGGCGATGCTGCGCAATTCGCCGCTCGGGCTTCGCCTCACCAAGGAGTGTCTCAAGCACAGCCTCGACGCCGGGAGCCTCGAGCAGGTGATCGCGATGGAAGACCGCAACCAGATGCTCGCGGCCCGCACCCGCGATTTCCGAGAGGGGATCGCGGCCTTTCTCGAGAAGCGCCCGCCGAAGTTCGAGGACGTCTAGGGCCCCCCGACCCCGAAGAGCGAGAGCAGGAACCGGTTGCGATCGGCGAAGGACAGCTCCACCGGCGCGGTTCCCCAGATATAGAGCAGCGAGAAGAAGAGCCACACGCCGGCGATGCGGCGGACCCGGCGCAGCGGGTGCGCTCGCCCCGGATCGACCGGCTGTCCGCGACGTCCGCGCTCGCGGAGCATCGAGACGAAGACACCGGTCGCGAGGAGGGCGCAGTAGAGCCCGCGCGACGCGAGGAGCTCGCGCCAGGCCGGTAGCCCGAGGGAGACGCCTTCCGGGGCAAACACCATCAGGTGGTAGTAGAGGTTGCCGACGCCGGCGGCGGCGAACACCGCGACGAAGAGCCGCAGCGTCGGACGATCCTTCCACCCGCGCGCGTAGGTCGGGAGAAAGAAGAACTCGACCAGGAGCTCCTTGAAGTAGTAGAAGAAGCGATTCCAGAACTCGAGGATCGATTCGGCGAGGAGCGGTTTGTAGGTATTGCGGAAGACGTTGAAGCCGAAGAGCCGGAGCTTGGCGACGATCACGTGCCCCGGCACGGCGATCTCGAGGGTGCGCGAGAGCAGGCCGGCCACGAGCAGCGACCAGCGCTGCCACGCGGGCGCGTTCGCCCCGCCGTCGCCGATCAGGGCTGCGAGCTCCGGCCAGCCCAGGGTCGTGCCACCGAGGGCGGAGAGGGTGGCCCCCGGCGCGCCGTAGACGACCGCGTCGAAGAGCGCCTCCACCCCGCGCCATCCCCACGCCAGGACGAGGAGCTTGAGACCCGCGAGCTGGGAGCGAGCGATCGCGGCCGGGTCGGCGGCGGCCCGGCGGCGCAGGTACTCGCCCCCTTTTCCGTAGGGCACCACCGATCCGCCCCAGATCGGCCAGAAGTAGTAGAAGTGGTCGCGCAGCCGGCCGGCCGCCGCTCGCCCGGTCCGGACGGCGCGCAGGGCGTAGCCGACCCGCCAGCACAAGAACACCGCCGCGGTTCCCACCACCGGGTGGGCCGAGGCCCCGAGCAGCAGCCCCCAGACCAGGAGGTGCCACAGCAGGAGCACGCGTCGCGCGAGCCAGCGCGCGGTCGCGTGCTCGCGGAGCGCGAGGGCGTAGACCCCCGCGCTCGTCGCGATCAGCGCGCCCGCCGCCAGGGCGAAGGCCACCACGTGGTTCGCGTCGACGTCGTCCCAGCGAAGGTCCCAGCCGGCGGCGAGCCAATGACCGAGGAAGCAGACGCCCGCAGCAGAGAGCCAGAGAGAGCGTTGCGCCGGGTAGAGTGTACAGAGCACCACCGCCAACAGGGTGGTTTCGGCGACGAAGCCCGCGACCGGCAACGGGAGGAGCAGGAGCGCCGCGACCGTGAAGACACACACCCGCCCCAGCGGCCGGCTCGCGAACGCGATCCACCGCTCGTCGCGGTGCAGATGGCGCAGGGAGGACAGGGGACGACCCCCGATCACCCCCGCGAGCCTCGCACCAACGCGAGGATCCCCCCGATCGTGGCGAGCTCCCCCGGGTCGACCCCGCGCTCGGCAAAGTCGATCCCGTAGTCGCGCTCGAGAAAGCCCACGATCTCGAGCAGGGCCAGCGAGTCGATCAGCCCTGCGTCCACCAGCGAGTCGCTCTCCCCGATCTCCCCGAGACCGTGTTCGGGGCGGCGAATCGTCTCGAGAAACGCGAGGACCCGCGCGCGATCCTCCGAGTGACTCACGTGGCGTTCCGCCGCAACGCGCGCCGCAGGTCGATCGCGTCCTGGTCCGCACAGGTCTGCGCGACGTGCTCGCGGTTGACCTTGCCCCGCGAGGTCCGCGGGATCTCCGGGAGTTCGTACCAGGAGACGGGCTGCTGGTAGGCGGCGAGATGTCGAGCGAGCCAGCGGTGGAGGTCTCGCAGGGTGTCGTCGTCGTTGCGTTCGAGGACCAGGGCCAGCCCGACGTTCTGGCCGTAGCGGTCGTCCGGCAGCGGGAAGCAGCAGACGTCGCGGACGGAGTCGAAGCGCTCGGCGACGGCGTCGACGTCGCCCGGATAGACCTTGGTTCCGCCCTTGTTGATCTCCTCCCGCTCGCGTCCGCGCAGGGTCAGCCACCCCCGCTCGTCGAGCGACCCGATGTCGCCGGTGTCGAACCACCCCTGGTCGACCGCGGCGTGGGTCAGGTCGTCGCGTTCGAAGTAGCCGCGCATCAAGGCCGCGGTCTGCACCCACACGTGTCCGGCCTCGTTCGGGGCGCAGCCCGGCGACAGGACGGGGGTGCTTCCGGCTTCGACGATGCGCAGCCGGCCCCCCCAGACCTCGCCGACCAGCCCGTCGGCGGGTGCAAAGGAGCCCACCGAGGTGCCCGCGAGCCAGCTGCCGGTCTCGGTGATGCCGTAGGCGTTCCACACGTCTTCGATACCCGTCCATTCTCGCACCTGGGTCCACAGGTGGGCGCTGAGTGGCGCCGAACCGCAGAACACCCGGCGCAGCGAGGCCCCCGATGGCGGCTTCGAGAGCGTGGTCGCGAGACGCCACACGGCGGGTACCGAGGACAGGAAAGTGATGTCGTGTTCGTCGATCGCCGCGCCCAGACGCCCGACCAGCGTCGGTTGGAAGGGAGGCAACACGACGAGGTCGCACCCGTGGAGCCAGGGGAAGAGCGCGTTGCAGATCAACCCGTGGCCGAAGTGGGTCGGGAGGAGACACAGCGTCCGCCGGTACGCCTCGAGACCCAGGTGGTCGCGGAGACTGCTCCAACGCGCGCGCAGGGAGCGGTGCGTGTGGACCACGCCTTTGGGCTCCCCCGTGGTCCCCGAGGTGAAGAGGATGAGGGCGTCGTCGTCGAGCGACAGGGGGGAACGCGCGAGTGTCTCCGGGCGCCCCGGGGTGAGCGCGTCGCTCGCGACCACGGGGACTCCTCGCTCCGCGAGTGCCGCGCTCGCTTCGTCCTCCAGGTTCTCGCTGCGCGCCAGTGCGAGACGGGGTCGGGCGCTGGCGGCGAGGGTCTCCACCTCGAAGGGCGTGAG
Source organism: Myxococcota bacterium (assembly GCA_028284525.1). Lineage (GTDB taxonomy): Bacteria > Myxococcota_A > UBA9160 > UBA9160 > PR03 > JANQRO01. The sequence continues at coordinate 4,457 of JANQRO010000435.1, forward strand.
ACGGGTGTCGATCGGGACCGCGCAGCCCCCCAGCCACCAGAGCGCGAGCAGGTCGGCGAAGAACTCGAGGGTGTTGCCGTGCAGGAGGAGCGCGCGGTCGCCGGGTTCGACGCCTCGGGCGCGGAGGGTCGCGACGCGCCCGGCGACCTGCTGCGTAGTCTCGGCCGGGGACCACACGCGGCCGCTCGCGCCGTCGATGAGTCGCCCGATTCCCAGGATGCTCGACATGTCTCCTCCCGTGGAGTGGCGCCGAAGCGTCGAGACGGTCTGTCTGTGGGGCGGACGTGAGGGGCCGATGGCAGCCGCGGCGTCCCCATAGACGAAGTGCCCCCGGGCGAGGCCGAGGTGTCGAACAAATGGGTGCGGTGGGGTGCGGGGGGCGCTCAGGCGCCGCAGGGACGCGGTTCGTGGCCGTTCACCGCAGCCCCCCGAACTCGTCCCAGTGGATCACCTCGCGCAGCGGGAGCCGCGGCGCGCGTTTGAAGTCGTCGCCGGTGTAGTAGGCGACCGGGAGCAGGGCGACCTGCGTGTGGGTCGCGGGGACGTTCAGCAGACGCGCCGCCTCCTCCTCGAACATCAGGTGGAGGGTGGTCCACGCCGACCCGAGCCCCCGGGAGCGCAGCGCAAGCATGAAGGACCAGACCGCCGGCAGGATCGATCCGTACACCGACGCCTGGGCGAGCACGCCTTCGTTCTCGACACGGCCCTCGATACACGGCACCACGAGGACCGGGGTGTCCTCCATCCGCTCCGCCAGATGCATCGCCGACGACTCGATCCGCGCCTGTTCTCCCGCGCGGGGGTGGTCGGCCGGGAACACGACCCGGTGTTCGCTCTCGAAGTGCACCATGACGGCCTTGCGATAGAGCTCCGCCAACCCCTTCTTCCGCTCGGAGTCGCGCACCACGATGAAATGCCACCCCTGTCGGTTCGAGCCCGACGGGGCCTGGAGGGCGATCTCGAGACACGCCTCGATCACTTCGGGCTCGACCGGACGCCCGAGGTCGAGGCGTTTGCGCACCGAGCGCGTGGTGGTGAGGAGATGGTCGGTGCTCTCGGGGTCCATCGGGTCTCCTGGGGGGCGGGAGCCCAAGGTGTAGCTCAGCGGCCCCCGGTGTCGGGTCGAACCTGCGGCGGGGATCCGCGGCGCCGCGCGGTGAGGAGCTGCGCGGCGCCGAAGAGGAGCGCGTCCTTGCGCACCGCGTCGAAGCCGGCGTCCTCGATCAACGCGCGGAGCTCGCGCGCCTCCGGAAGGTAGGCCGTCGATTCGGGGAGGTAGCGGTAGGCGTCGCGGTCGGAGAAGAGCGCCCCCACCCGAGGGACGATCCCGTCGAAGTAGAGACCGTGGGCCACGCGCAGCGCGGTGTGCCGCGGACGGTCGACTTCGATCAGGGCGAGGCGTCCGCCCGGGGCGAGCACCCTCGCCATCTCGGCGAGCACCGCGGGGAGCGAGGCGAAGTTGCGCAGGGCAAAGCCGCAGCTCAGACAATCCGCGGCGCCGTCGGGGAAGGGCAGCCGCTCTGCGTCTCCCTGCACCCAGTGGGCGTCGATCCCGCGGCGACGTCCGCCGCGGAGCATCTCGCCCGCGAAGTCCACGGCCCAGACCGTGGCGCCGCGGGCCGCGGCGAGCTCGGCCAGATCGCCGGTGCCGCAGGCGAGGTCGAGCAGCCGGTCGCCGGGGCCCAGCCCGATCGCCGCCAGGGCGCGACGTCGCCAACGCTGGTCGAGGCCCATCGAGAGCAGCCGGTTCATCCGGTCGTAGCGCGGCGCGATGCGGTCGAACATCACGCGTACCGCCCGACGTTTGTCCCCGGGGCTCGGCAGCGCCGACGCGTCTCGTGCGGGCGGGGCTATCGCTGCACCCCCGCAGGGTGCAGCGGCGCACGGGTCTGCTCGTGGAACGGGCCGCGGCGTCGCCACGCGGCTACGTCGTCCGGGTGCATCGGAACGGGTCCTGTGCAGGGGTCGCCGGGGTCGAGGCTAGATCTCGAGCTGGATCACCTTGTTGTCGCGTTTGCAGACATCGACGAACTCGACGTAGTCGCGCACGGCGTGCGCCTGTTCGATGCGGCCCTCGAGCTCTTCCGCCGGGCTCGGGCCCTCGTTCGGGTTCTTGCGGGTGATGTTGATGAAGTTGCAGACGCGGTCGAGGGTCACCACGTTGTGCCAGGCGCCCTTCTCGATGAACGCCGCCTGCCCCGGCTGCAGGGTGAAGGCGCGCACCTGCGCGTAGTCGAGCTCGTAGGCGTCGGGGCCCTCGGCCTCGCCCTGGGCGCGGTTGCTCGGGGCGGGGGCGACGATCAGGATCATCGAACCCGTGAGCGGGATGAAGGTCTGGTTGTAGCTGAAGTGGATCGCGAGCTGTTCGACCCGGTCGGCACCCGGGCGGAAACGCAGACGCAGCTTCTCGACACCGACCCGACCCTCTTCGGTCTCGGGGTAGCCCAGGTCCTCGCCCTCGATGACGGTGCCGTAAGGCTTGAAGGCGTCGGCGAGCAGCGGCTGCACCTTGACGGGGATGACTTCTTCCATGGGGTCTCCTCGCACCCCAGGGTATCACTCCGCGCGTCTAGCGCCGCGGCCGGCGGATGCCGCGGGTCTCGAGGATCGGCACCACGTTCTCGATGAAGGACGCCGTGTCGGCCTCGAAGTTGCGGAAACAGAAGACCGCGCCGTCGAGACCCGCCCCCTGGTAGGCCTCGAGGGCGTCGGCCGCCTGTTGGTGGGTGCCGATCAGCTTGCCGCTCCCCACCCCGATGATGGTGTTGTGCAGGAGCTCGGCTTCCGCCACGCCCTCGCCAAACCCCTTTGCAAAGGTGCCGAGGCTCTGGCCGCTGAGGCCCTCGATGAGGGCGCGGGCCGCGTCGTCGTCGCGGCGGGCCATGATCTCCTCGACCTCGGCCTGGGCTTGGGCTTCGCTGTCACGGATCAGCCCGAAGAGGTAGACGATCACCTTGATGTCGCGCCCGTGACGCGCGGCCCGGGCGCGGATGTCCTTGGCGTCGTCGCGCAACTGCTCCGCCGAGAGCGCGCCGGTGAAATACCAGTCGCAGTGACGCGCCACGAACTCGCGGGCGGCGTCGGACGCACCGGCGTTGAAGAGCGGCGGGGTGCCCTCGGGCTTGGGCTGGGCGTACCCCCCGCGGATCGTGTAGTAATCGCCTTCGTAGTCGAAACCGTCCTCGTTCCAGAACAGCCGCAACACCTCGGTGAACTCTTCGGTCTGGCGGTAGCGCTCGCCGTGCTCGAGGAAGGGGATGTCGATCATCTCGAACTCGGGCTTGGCCCAGCCGCTCACGAGGTTGAGCCCCCAACGGCCACCGCTGATCTGGTCGAGGGTGGCTCCCATCCGCGCCACCATCGCCGGGTGGTAGAACGCGGTGTGCACGGTGGAGACGATACGCAGACGCTCGGTGGCGTCGGCGATGGCCGCGGCGACCGTGAACGAGTCGAGGGCGTGGCTCCAGAAGCGCGACGCGCCAAAGCCCCGCCCCCCGCGCTGGGCCATGAAGAAGAACTCGAGACCACCCCGGTCGAGCATGTGCGCGAGCCGGCGGTTGGCCTCGTAGGTGATCGACACCTGCTGGGGGACCTCTGAGACGAGGTACATCGTCGGCGGGCCGATCGGATCCATCCGTCCCACGGTCGGGGCGAAGAGTCCGAGCTCGAGGTGACCTCGGCTCACGCCGTCGAGGCCCGCTCCGACGCGCGGAGCGCGGGCTCGCGCGCGATCCCGATCTCCCGCAGGAGCGGTACGATCTCGTCACCGACCCGGCGCGTGTCGTTCAGAAAGTCGTGAAAGCAGAAGAGGACGCCGTCGATGCCGACCTCGTAGAGGTCGCGGAGGGTTTCCGCGACGGTTTCGCGGGTCCCGACCACGGGGAGCGCTCCGGCGCCGAAGGCATAGGCGTCGAGCGGGGTGTCGTCGAAGGAGCCACTCTCGATCCCGAGCTCGCCCGCCCAGTTCTGGATCGCCACCGGGTCCGCACCCGCCACCGTCTTCTCTCGCTCCGTCTCGGCGTCCTCGGCGCGGTCGGCCCAGAGCGCCTGCACCGCCGCGACACAGCGCACGCTCCGACCCAGACGTCTTGCGCGAGCCTTGACGTCCGCGGCGATCTCCGCCGCGATCTCGAGGGTCGGCGGGCACATGAAGGACCAGTCGCAATGCTTTGCCACCAGGTCGCGCGCGGCGTCGCTGGTGCCCGCATTGACGATCGGCGGTTGCACGGGGGGCTGGGGCGACACGTAGCCGCCGCGGATCTCGTACCACTCCGACTCGTACTCGAAGGTCCCGGGCTTCTCGCGCCAGAGACCCGTCACGCATTCGATGAACTGCTCGGTGCGGCGGTAGCGCTCGTCGTGGTCGAGGATGTCGAGACCCATCATCTGGAACTCGCCCTTGCACCAGCCGCTCACGATGTTGATGCCCCAGCGTCCGCGCCCGATGTGGTCGAGGGTGGCGCCCATCTTGGCCACCACGAGCGGGTGAAACACGGGGACGTGAACGGTCGAGAAGATCCCGATTCGGGTGGTGTGGGCGAGCAACGCCGAGGCCCAGGTCATGGTCTCGAGGGAGTTCCCGAGGTAGTTGCACTCGCCGCCAAAGCCCCGCCAACGGCTCACCGGGAACAGGAAGTCGAAGCCCACCTCCTCGGCGACCCGGGTCACCGCCAGGTTCGATTCGAAGGTCCAGTCGTCGGGCACCAGCTTGTAGGTGCTGATCGAGTAGGCGTTGCTGCAGTTCGGCATAAAGATGCCCAAGTGCATGCCCTCCCCGTCGGTGCGGGTCGTACGCCGGAGAGAGCTCATCCGGGAACCTCCACTTCGGTGTCACAGAGGAGCGGGTCGCTCGCGACCGCGATCTCGTTCTCGACGAGACGCCCGCAACCCGGGCAGAAGAACTGGCGGAACTCGACCGCCTCGTCGATGAAGCGCAGCGGATCGCCCACCAGGGGATTCGATCGCTCGGCGGGGTGACGCTCCTCGAGACAACCCGTCTTGTAGTTGGCGTCGAGGGGACCGAGCTCCGCGCTACAGCTGCGACAGCCCCAGAAGACACCGTCGGCGTCGCGTTTCACCGCGAGGGCCGGGTTGGCCTCGACCAGGATCTCGCCGGCGCGGCGACGCGCCGGGACACCCGCCCGTCGCACCCGTTCCTGGCGGATCTGCTCGCGTCGCTTCTGGGTGGCGACCGGGTCGACCTCGCCGGTCTCGGTGAGCACGGCGCCGTAGATCTCCCGGGCCGCGGATTCGCTCACGCATTCGCCATCCAGGTCCTTCTGGATCAGCGCCGGGTCGCGCTCCATCGGGTCGCCAAACCCCCCGCCGCCGCTCCAGCGCACCGCGTACACGTCGTCGCGGGTCTGGGTGAAGTCCTCTTGACGCAGCCCCAGCTCGACCGGGTGGCCCGCGACCTCCGAGACGTCCTCGGGCATCCGGCGCTCGCGGAAGCGCTGCTGAATGTCGCTCTCGGTGATGAAGGTGTAGGCGTTGGTGGTCGAGGGGTAGCCGCCCATCATCCCGGTCGACGTGGGCGTGGCGTTCCCCGACGAGAGCGTGTCGTGGGTCATACGCTCGGTGTTGTGGGGGATGAAGCAGCTCTCCGCGGAGAGCCCGCCGCGGTACTGGCCGGCTCCGCCGGAGTCCCGGAGCTCCTTGCGGTAGAGGAAGAGCACCGGGAAGGTCTGCTCGGTGTGCTCCACGTTGGGGAGCTGGCAGATCGGTGTGCGCGACTGCCCCCCGGTGTTGATCCCGTCGCCGTGGGCGAAGGCCCCGATCGCCCCGCCAATCGGGTCGATCAGGATGTAGCCGTAGGGCTGGCCCCACTGGTCGGTGCCGCGGAAGATCGTGGCCGGCCACTGGCTGGTGCCGCCGATACACATGATGTCGCGGCGCAGCTCGGGGTTGGGGTAGAGGAACTTCGAGATCACGTTGTAGGCGGGGTAGAGCGAGATCTCCATCGCCTGGGTCGGCGCCGTCGATACCGAGGCCGGGAAGTCCGCGCAGTTGAAGGTGCCCGGGGTCGGATCGAACTCGATGTGACGCAGCGCCCCACCCACGGCGAAGTACTGGTCCCAGCACAGCAGCTCGTTGATCGCCACGATCCACGACCCGCCCCAGGACGGCGCGATGAACGCCACCTACTCGGGCTGGCGCGGGTCG
>JANQRO010000439.1 GCA_028284525.1 Myxococcota bacterium
GTCGCCCGAGTAGCTCTCGTAGAACCCCTCCGGGCGCAGGTCCCCTCCGGCGACCAGTTGCGTGTCGAAGCTGCCCTGCGCCGAGCGCAGCGCGCCCCCCGCGATTCCGCGCTCGGCCTCCGCGGCGCGCAGCAGCGGATAGTGCGCCTCTACCGAGGCCAGCACGTCGGCCAGGGCGAGCGGCTGCACGGACTCCGACGCCGGCGTGGCCGCCGCGCGGACCGCCGCCAGGGGGAGCGAGAGCGCGACGAAGGCGAGGACGCAGAGGCGGCTCACTCCGCAGTGCTCCCGAACCCCGACCCGGGACGCATGGCGACCGTCGGCGGGAAGCCGTTGGCCCGACGCCACACCTCGTAACCGAGGCTCACCCGATCGAGCAGCACGAATCCCTTGGCGCGGGCGCCCTGACGCAGGATGCGGGAGTCCGGCCAGCGCTCGTCCTCCGGGTCGGGGAGGATGAGGATCCGGAAGCGGCCCTGGCCGTCGTCGGTGGGGTCGACCAGCTTGACCCGACCCCCAAAGGTGCCCACGGCGACCGAGGGCCAGCCGGAGAACTGGGCGGCCGGCCAGCCCTCGAACTGCAAACGGACCACGCGGCCTTCGTGGATGAGCGGCACGTCGTTGCCGTCCACCCAGAGCTCCACCGCACGACTCTCGGTCTGCGGGATCAACTGCACGAGGGGGTCGCCCGCCCGCACGAGCTCGGCGCCGGGGCTCGCGAAGAGCCGAAAGATGGTGCCGTCGCGGGGCGCCTTGATGAGCTGGGTGTTCTGCTGGGCGATCCGGACGTCGAGCGCGGTCAGCCGCTGGCGGATGCCGGCCGACTCCGCTTCTGCGCTCTGCCGCCCCGTCCGCGCCGACTCGATTCCCGCGCGCGCCTCCGTGCTCACCTGTCCGAGACGGGCCGTCGCCGCGTCTTTGTCGTGGACCTCGGCGTCGAGTCCCTGTCGCGCCTGCTCGACACGCGCCCGCGCTTCCTTGTATACGCGCTCGGTCACCTCGTATTCGAGCTCCGAGGTCAATCCCTCCGCGACCAGCTCGCCGTGGCGCTCGTAGTTGAGACGCGCCTGCTCTTCGGCGGCGCGCGCCGCCTCCAGCCCGAAACGCGCCGACTCGATCGCCGCGTCGGCCACCTCGACCTGGTTGCGAGCGGCCTCGATCGCGAGGGTTCGCGCGCTCTCGAGCGCGTCGAGCTGGTCGTCGTAGACGCTCACCTTCTCGAGGGCCGCGTCGAGCTGGGTCTTTAGGGCCTCGCGCTGATCCTGCAGACGCACGAGGATCGAGGGGTCGTTGTCGACGATCTCGAGGATCCGGTCGCCGGCCTCGACCCGGGAGCCCTCGATCACCCACGCCTGCGCCACCCGGCCGCTCACCGGCGCCGCCAGGGTCTGCATCCGGTCGAAGGGGTCGTAGGCGACCACGCGTCCCGCCCCGGTGATGTTCTGTTGCCAGGGCACGACGCTCAGCGCCAACACGGTGGCCACGAGCATGCCCACCAGCACCCCTGCGAACACGCGGAGCGCGCGTGGGCCCTGGACCAGCTGGAGCGCGGAGCGATGCCGCTCGCCGATCTCCATCAGGACGCCTCCTCTTCGGCCGCGGCGTCGAAGGACTCTCGGGCAGGGTGCAGCTCGACGATACACGAGCAGCGGTCGATCACGTCGGCCCGTTCCGAGACGGTGATCACCGTCCAGGGAACCGAGGGGTCGAAGAGCGCGTCGAGGGCGCGCTTGCGGTGGCGCTCGCTGATTTCGACGAAGGCCTCGTCGAGCAGCAGCAGCCGGGGCCGGGCCGCGATCGCCCGAGCGAGCATCAGACGGGCCGCCTGCCCGCGGGAGAGCGGGGCGCCGTCGGTGGCGAGCGGGGTCTGGAGCCCGGCGGGCAGCGCCCGGACCTCCTCCAGTAGACCGACCGCGTCGAGTGCACTCACCACCTCTTCGACGGTCGGGCCCGTCGTCGAGACCCGGACGTTGTCGAGCACCGACCCCGAGAAGACCTCGGTGTCGCGCACGTAGACCACCTGCTCCCGGAGCGCGTCGAGACGCAGCTCGCGCAGATCGTTGCCGTCGATGGCGACATAGCCCTCCGAGGGGGCGCGGAGCCCGGCGAGGAGGTCGAGCAGGGTGCTCTTCCCCGCTCCCGACGGGCCGACGACCGCGGTGTGCTCGCCGGCCGCCACCGAGAACGAGAGGTCCCGGATCGCGGACGGGCCATCGCCGTACCCGTAGAAGACGTTGCGGAGCTCGAGCCGGGCGGGCCCCTCCACGGTGTCGGGGACGCGGCCGTCCTCCCGCTCGAGGGGAAGGTCGAAGAGCACCCCCAGCTTGTCGACGGCGGCGAGGAGGTCGTAGTAGCTCTCGAGCTGCTTCGCGAGCTTCGCCACGGCGGCGACGATCGCGGTGAGGATGAGCTCCGACGCGACGAGCTGGCCGAGGGTCAGCTGGCCGGCGACCACCAGGCCGCCGCCGAGAGCCAGCAGGGCGCTTCCCGCGAGGACCTGGAGACCGAGGGCGCTGGAGAGCTGCCGCAGGACGATGCGGAAGTGGCGTCGCCGCGCACCGACGTGGGCGGCGGCGACCGCGTCGGCCCGAGCGAGCGCGTAATCGCGCGCCTCGGCGCTGCGAAAGGCCGCTCGGTGGCGGGCGAGCTCCTCCATCCAGCCGGCGATCGCGTACTTCGCGTTCGAC
>JANQRO010000464.1 GCA_028284525.1 Myxococcota bacterium
ATCCGGTAGCCGTCGGCGTCCTTGCGCAGGTACTGGGCCTCTTCCTGCACCTCGTCCGCCCGCCCCTGCTCGCGCAGGACCGAGCGCGCGGCCACCTTGATCGGCTCGCCGGGCACCTGGCTCACCACGGGGTGCTGGGTGCCCGTGAGCCCCTCCGACACCTTGAGATGGGGCCCCTGGCTCATCTCGCGTTTGCTGACGATCCGGTAGAGCGCTTCCTCGCCGATGCGCACGGGTGACCACTCGCCCTGCGGGTCGGGCATCGGGGGAGCGAATCCGCGCAGGTCCGATGTCGTCGTCTGTCCAGCCGTGGCCGCAGCTGGGGCCTCGGCGAGAGCGATCCGGTCCGGCCACAACGACCCGCCCAGCAACAATGCGAGGGCCCACCCCAAGACGACACGACGCATACCCGCCCCCCGAATGAGTGCAGGAAGGACATCGGTGGGCCGCCTCCGGGTCTCAAGAGCGGAATGGGTGGACGGTGGCACCCCCGCGTACCGGGGGTGCAGCATTCCCAAAGCGTCCTGCACGTCGGCGGCAACCCGTGTGCAACTCGGCGCGATGCTCCGGTCGGATGGTGTGGGCGCTGCGGCTTCCGCGGCGGGACCCGGCTCGGCTGTGTTGCACTACCCTGTCTCGGCCTTCTCGGTGCATGGTTCTCGGCTTTCTTGGTGCCTGGGGTTGGGACTCGGGAGACCCGGCGTGACGCGACCGCTCTTGTTTTCCGCGTTCGTCATGAACACCGCCTCGCACATCCTCCACGGGTTGTGGCGGCGGCCCGACGCGCGGCAGATCGACTTCGACTCCCTCGACCTGTGGATCGATCTCGCGCGCACGGTCGAGCGCGGGAACTTCGACCTGCTCTTCTTCGCCGACGTCGCCGGGCTCTACGACGAGTTCCAGCGCTCACACCACAAATTCATCGAGTCGGGTCTACAGATCCCGAGCAACGACCCCGCGGTGCTGCTGTCCGCGCTCGCCTCGCACACCGAGCACCTCGGGCTGGCCATCACGAGCAACATCCTCCAGGAGCACCCGTTCCAGTTCTCCCGCAAGATGTCGACCCTCGACCACGCCTCCAAGGGCCGCATCGCCTGGAACATCGTCACCAACATCCAGCGCAACGGCGCGCGGAACTTCGGGCAGGAGCTCACCGAGCACGACGAGCGCTACGAGTGGGCCGACGAGTACGTCACCGTCGCCTACAAGCTCTGGGAGGGCTCCTGGGACGAGGGGGCGCTGCTGCGCAACCGAGACACCGGCGTGTTCGCCGACGTCGACCGTGTGCACAAGATCCACCACGAAGGGAAGCGCTACCGCGTGGAGGGGCCCCATCTTGTGGCGCCCTCGCCCCAGCGCACCCCCGTGCTCTTCCAGGCCGGGAGCTCCGAGGCGGGAATGCGTTTCGCCGCGCGCCACGCCGAGGCCCAGTTCCTGGTGGCGCCGCGCCCGGAGGTCGCCGGCGACGTGATTCGCAGCACCCGCGCGCTCATGGCCGAGTCGGGTCGTCGACCCGAAGACCTCCTCGTCTTCCAGGGTCTGACCTTCGCCGTCGGCAGTACCGAAGAGGAGGTGCGCCGGGTCGACCGCCAGCTCGACGAGGAGATCGACACCGAAGCGATGATCGCGCACCTGAGCGGTGCCGCCGGGGTCGACTTCACCGGCCATACGATGGACACCCCCCTGCGAGAGATCACGACCGAGGGCTCTCGGGGCATCCTCCACATGGTGCGCGCCGCCGTCGTCGACCGGGAGCCCACCGTTCGCGATATCGGCGTCCTCGCGGGTCGCGCCAGCCGCGTCTCGGGCACCCCCGAGCAGATCGCCGACGCCCTCGAGGCCTGGCAGCGGGTCGGGGTCGACGGCGTCAACGTCATGAACGCCACCATCCCCGGCACCTACACCGAGTTCATCGACCACGTGATGCCCGTTCTCCAGCGCCGCGGCCTGGCCCGTCGCGACCCCCCCAGCGGAACCCTGCGCCACCAGCTCTTCGGCCGCGACCGACTCCCGGATACCCACCCGGCCGCGCGCTTCCGCAACGCCTTCTGAACGCGGGTCGTCCGCGAAGGGGATACCATGGCGGACGCCGCGCTCGGGCACCCGAGCGGGAGGACGCCGTGGAGCACTCCGAAGACTGGAAGACGATCAACCAAGACGGGGTGCGGCTCTACCAGGAGGGGCACTACGCGGACGCGGAGGCCACGCTGCGGAGGGCGCTGGTCGAGGCAAAGAAGCTCGGCCCCCGCGACCTGAACGTGGCGGTGGTGCTGAACAACCTCGGCAACCTGTGTCACAGCGAGGGGAAGCTCGAGGAGGCGGAGACGCACTACGAGCAGGCGCTCGAGATCCGACGCGCGCACTACTCCCCCGAGCACCCCTTTGTCGCCCAGAGCATGAACAACATCGCCACGCTCTACCGCGAGATCGGACGGCTCGACGAGGCGGAGGCCTACCTGCGCGAGGTGATGGCGATCGCGGAGGCGCTCGTCGGTCCCCACCACTGGCGCGTGACCAATTGTCTCAACAACCTCGCCGCGGTCTACACCGCGCAGGAACGTTGGGCGGAGGCCGAAGAGCTCTTCGCGCGCTCGCTCCAGATCCGCAGCGCGACCTTTGGCGAGGAACACCACTCGGTGGCCACGACCCTGTGTGGCCAAGCGGAGCTGGCCGCGGCCCAGGCGCACAGCGACGAGGCCGAGCGGCTGTTCCGACGCGCCCTCGAGATCCGCGAGGCGAGGCTCGGCGGCGACCATCCCGCGGTCGCACTCGTCCTCGAGAAGTTCGCGGCCCTCCTTCGCGGCGTCGGTCGCTCGGCCGACGCCGCGCCCCTCGAGGCCGAGGCGAAACGGATCCGCGCACGGCAGACCGTGGCTTGAGGGCGAGCGCGCTGGGTCAGCGGCTGCGCCCGCGCCGCGCTCCCAGACCGAGCACGCCGAGACCCAGCATCAGGGCCACGCTGGGCTCCGGGATGTTCGACGTCGCGACACCCTCGGCGGACGCCTCGAAGGAGAAGAGATCCGCCTCTTCGCCGTGGTGCCGGCCTGCGCGCTCTCCAGCGCGATCGAATCCACATCCGCAAACGAGACCCCGGCGACGGTCAGCACGACGGTGAAGACGAGGTCCTGGTCGGTCGGGTTCGACAGGAGCAGGTAAGCCCGCCGCCGCACCTGCGTCGCTCGGATCCGGTGGTCCGGCCTGACCGACGACATAGGCGGAGGCGGCGAAGTCGAGCGCGGTGGGGTCGAAGCCCGGGATCGCCGTGCTCAGGTCGATGTGTTGAAACGCCGTTCCTCCGGTTCAGCGTCGGTGCAGCGGCAGAGCGCGAGACTAAACGGAGCGGAATCGCTGTCGATAGCATCTCCTCGGCAAGGTGCGCGCAGGATGCGCGAAGCAACGCGAGGGATCGTCGGGTCCTCGCGCGCGGGACGACGTATCCTGGCGCGACCGACCCCGCTGGGGTCGCAGCCGCCGGGTGTCCGCGATGTCGGCACTGCTCGCCATTCTCGCGTCCATCAGCCTCCTCGACAGTACGTCGATCGTCCCGGTGTGCATCGTTCCCCTCTCCGCGTTGTTGGGCGCTCCACGACCGCTCGCGCGCGGGGCGAACTTCGTCGCGGGTGTGTTTGCGACCACCCTGGCGGTGGGTGTCCTCGTCGTCATCGGCCTCGACGCCCTCTTCGACGCGCTCGCCCCGATCGCCACGCGGCTCTGGAATCGGCCCAAGGTGCCCGAGCTCGCCCTACAGATCGCCATCGGAGGAGCGCTCGTCGCGTTTGGCTGGCGGATGCGGAGGCGATCCGGCGTGGACACACGCGAAGCCCTCGGGGACGACGTCGTATCGCCGCTCCGGGCGCTCGGTCTCGGCGCCGGGCTCGCGATCGTCGGACTTCCGGGCGCCTTTCCGTATTTCGGCGCGATCGACCTGATTCTCCGCGCCGAGCTCGGGACCGCCGGCTGGATCCTCGCCCTGGTGTTCTACAGCGCCGTGTTCGTCTCGCCGCTCGCGGCGCTCGTGTTGGTCCGGGTCGTGTGGCCCGAGCAGAGCGACGCGATCTTCGGACGGGTCGCAGAGCTCGCGGAGCGCTGGGGGCGCCGACTGGTGGTCGCGGCGTTGATGCTCGTGGGCGTCGTGCTCTTCGCGGACGGCGTGGGCTGGTTGTTGGGGGTCC
>JANQRO010000470.1 GCA_028284525.1 Myxococcota bacterium
ACTCGAACCACTACCTGTCCAACCAGGTGGTCGCCTACGAGCGAGCCACCGGCAAGAAGCTCTGGACCGCCGCCGTAGACGGGGCGCCGGACAACATGAACATCGCGCCAGACGGGCAGCTGCTGGTCGCCGCGCACCGGGCGAGCTTGCGCCGCATCCGCGACGATTGCATGCTGCGGCCGGCCCCGTACTGCGGCCTGGCCTTCGCGGTCTACCGCATCGACCCCGACGACGGGTCGGTGACCCTGGTGGTGGAATCCGAGGGCTCGCCCTTCGGCGGCGCGACGACGGCCGACCAGGCCGGCCAACACATCTACCTGGGTGCCTTCGCCGGCAGCCGGATCGCGCGGATCGACGCCCCGGAGTGAGCGCCGAAGGAGGAATCGAGATGGCCGAAGAACGCGACGAGCGGCTCCTCGCCGAGCCCCCCGACGGGCCCCTCTACGAGGGCGAGACCGAGAACGGCGTGGCCCACGGCACCGGTACCCTCTACTGGAGCGAGGGCGTCAAGCGCTACGAGGGCGAGTGGCGAAACGGCCGCCGCCACGGCCAGGGCGCCTCCTACCTGACCGACGGCTTCAAGCTCTACGAGGGCGAGTGGAAGGACGATCTCCGCGAGGGCTACGGCGTCTACTGCTGGCCCGACGGCGACCGCCACGAGGGCCAGTGGAGGGGGGGCAAGTGCCACGGGCAGGGCAAGGTGTTCCGGCCCAACGGCACCGTCACCTACGAGGGCGAGTGGGCCGACGGCGCCCGCCACGGACAGGGGGTGTCCTACCGACCCGACGGCTCGGTGATCCACGACGGCCTGTGGAAGAACGGCTACGCCGTGAAGAAGAAGTCCTAGCCGGCGGCCGGGAACGTGGATCTCGTCGTACGCGGAGCCACGGTGGTGAGCACCGGGGCGCGAGGCGAGGTCGACATCGGCGTGCGCGACGGGCGGATCGCCCAGCTGGGAGGCGCGATGTCGGGAGCCCGCGAGCTCGACGTTCGCGGCCTCCTGGTGACTCCGGGCGGTGTCGACCCCCACGTCCACCTCACCCCGCCCACCCGCGCCGCGGGAGGCTGGCGCTGGGTGGACGATTTCGAGTCGGGCACCCGGGCCGCCCTGGCCGGGGGGGTCACGACGGTCGGGAACATCAGCTTCCCGGAGCGCGGCGAGACCCTCGCCGACGCCATCCGCCACGACGACGCCCAAGCGGCCCGGCTCTCGCTCGCCGACTACTTCCTCCACCCCGTCTTGATGGAGCCCGACGCGGACAACCTCGCGTGTCTCGCGCCGCTCCACAAAGCCGGTCACACGTCGGTCAAAATCTTCTTGTCGTTCAAACGCTTCGATCGGAAGGTCTCAGAGTACCTCGAGGCCCTGCGGGAGGTGCGGGCCGCCGGTGGGATCGCTCTCGTCCACTGCGAGGACGCCGCCATCATCGACTGTTGCTGCACCCTGCTCCGCGAGCGCGGTGACACCGCCCCGCGCTTCTATCCGGAGGCGCGTCCGGTACAGGCCGAGGTGGTCGCGACCCAGCGCGCGGTGGGCTTCGCGGAGACGACCGGCTGTCCCACCTACGTCGTGCACCTCGCGAGCGCCCGCGCCTTGGAGGCCTGCCACGACGGCCGCGCCCGGGGGATCCCGGTCTACGTGGAGACACGGCCCCTCTATCTGCACCTGAGCCGCGAGCGCTTCGAGGATCCCGACGGCGCCAAGTACGCCGGTGCGCCGCCCCTCCGCGAGCCCGTGGACGTCGACGCGATGTGGGCGGGGCTGGGCTTCGGCGGGATCGACGTCCTCGCGACCGACCACGCGCCGTGGATGTTGGCCGACAAGCTCGACCCCGCGCAGACCGCGATGGAGCTGCGTCAGGGGGTGGCCGACCTCGAGACCTGTCTGCCGATGCTCTTCTCGGCCGGCGTGCGTCGCGGGCGTCTCAGCCTCGAGCAGTTCGTCGCCGTCACCTCGACCAACCCGGCCAAGCTCTTCGGTCTCTACCCGCGCAAGGGCACCGTCGCGGTGGGCGCCGACGCCGATCTGGTGGTGGGGGACCCCGAGGAGACGCGGACCATCGACGGCGCTTCGATGCACTCGCGCTCGGACTTCTCGCCCTACGACGGCTGGGAGGTGACGGGCTGGCCCCGTTACACGATCCGGCGCGGCGAGGTGGTCGCCGAGGGGGCCGAGGTGCTGGCTCCCGCCGGGAGCGGTGTGCTGGCGCCCCGGGGGCCCCACCGACCGATCTGAGCGACCCGCGGATGGGTGCGGGCCGAGCGACTGCGCCGGCCGCGGCGCGCGGCGGCGGGTCCCGGCTACCGTCTGGCCACTGAACGCGGAGGAGCGCGATGGACCTCGAAGTGCTGGCGTGGGGCTACGGACTCGTCGAAGGGCCCCGGACCGACCCCGAGAACAACCTCTATTTCACCGACATCTTCGGGGGCACCGTGAATCGCCGCGCCCCGGACGGCACGATCGAGACCCTCGTGTCCGGTCGCAAGATGGTGGGCGGGTTGGCGCTCCACGCCGACGGCGGGTTCGTGATGTCGGGGCCGTCCGTGGAGCACTGGAAGGACGGCGAGAGCCGCACGCTCCTGGCCCTCGAAGGGGTCACCTCGTTCAACGACATCCATCCCGACAGCGAGGGCCGCGTCCTCGCCGGTGCCATCCGCAGCGACCTCGAGGACCTGAAGGCCGAGAAGACGCCCGGCGAGTGCTACCGGATCTCCGCAGGCGGCAAGGTCGAAGAGCTCTACGGCGGTGTCGAGGTGAGCAACGGCATCGGGTTCTCGCCCGACGGCCGCACGCTCTACCACGTCGACTCGACCACCAAAGGGCTGATCGTCCACGACGTCGCCGCCGATGGCGCCGTGTCGGGGCGGCGCCACATCGGGCGCGCCAGCTTCGAGCGCGGGATTCCCGACGGCATGTGCGTCGACACCGACGGCAACCTGTGGGTCGCCCACGTGGGGGGGCGTCGGGTGGTGAAGCTCTCGCCAGGCGGGGACGAGCTCGACGAGATCCGACTCCCGGCGAAGGTGATCACGAGCTGCGCCTTCGGCGGCCCGGAGATGGGCGACCTCTATATCGTCACCTCGGACAACCTGGACCACCCCGACCGCAAGGGGACGATCTTCCGCTGCCGGCCGGGGGTCGCCGGACATCCGACGCCACTCGCGCGGGTCTAGCGGGACAGCGCCGCGTGTCCTCCGGCCACAGCTATCCGGGCCCTCGCCAGATCCTGCGCTACCTGCGTATCGAGCTCGACAACCGCGAGCACGAGGTGTGGGCGCAGATGCCGGCGCTTCCCGATCTGCTCGACGCCGGCGGCGCCGTGAAGATGGGCGCGATCGCGCCGATGTGTGACCTGGTCTCGGGGACCTTGGCGTCGGCGGAGGTGAACCCCGACTGGGTCGCCACCCTCGACTTCAAGATGCACCTGGCGCGCCCCGTCACCAGCGGCCACGTCCAGGCGGTCTGCCGTCCGCTCCCCGTGGGCAAGAACACGGTCCTCTCCGAGAGCCGGCTCTCGGACGACGCGGGCAAGGAGGTCGGCGTCGCGCTGGTCACCTTTACCCGGCTCCCACGTCGCGAGGATCAGCCGAACACCGTGGCGCCCAAGCGCGGCCGATCGCAGCTCCAGAGCGACCAGGAGGAGCCGCGCATCCCCCTCGACGAGTACTTCGGCCTGCGCTTCGAGGACCACGCCCACGCCTTCGAGCTCGATCACCACGAGCGCATCTACAACAGCTTCGGCTCGATCCAGGGCGGGGCGATGGGGTCGCTTCTCGAGCGCGGGGCCTCCTACGCCGCCGAGCGGCTCCTGGGCCGGCCGGCCCGGAGCGTCGACCTCCACTTCTCCTACATCGCCCAGGCCCGGGTGAGCCCCTTCCGGGTCCGCGCCGAACCGGTGCGAGTCGAGGAGCGCGGCGTGCTGAGCCGGGTCGAGCTGGTCGATACCGGCCAGGACGACCGGGTCGCCGCCGTCGGCACCGCCCTCGCGGTCCCCATCGAGGACTGAGGGCCCCCCGGACGCCCGCCGCCCCCACTGCCGTTCCCCGGCGGAGGCGCCCGCTTCGCCCGCCCCGGAGAGCTGGTTCTGGGTTCGCGCCCTCGTCCCGGTTCAATTTTTTAGAACGAATGATTTGAAATTATGAATTTGTGGAAACAAAGAGAGAGGACGACACTGCGCCCCGTACCGGATTCGACACAACCACACGGAAAGGAGAGCCATGTGGGTCGTGCATCGACGGTTTCTGACCACCGGCCTGGCGACGCTCGTCGCGCTCGGGCTTTCACTCCCGGCCAACGCCGCGACCGACCGCGAGCAGGCGATCGCGCAACTCGAGGCGCGAGCCGCGCAGCTCGAGACCCGCGCCGACCGCCTCCAGCGCGCGATCCGTCTTCCCCCGAAGCGGGGTCGCCTGCCCCTCGCGCAGCTGCGCAGCCGCTCGGGCGCAATCGACGCCGAGATCGCCCGCCTCGAGGCCGGCGGGGTGGTCGATGCGACAAGGCTCGCGACGCTCCTCCGAGCCGACCCGCCCGCCCCGACGAGCCCGGAGGCGATCGCGCGACGCGGCTCGGCAAAGCGGGAGACGCTGCGGCGAACGATCGCGACCGGGCCGAAGGTCGGAGCGCTCTACCGCCAGGCGGTGCGCAAGGACCTTCGCCGCCTCGACCGACTCATCGCAGAGCTGGAATCGGGAACCGATCTGGCCTCGGCCGAGCTCAGCGATCTTCTGGGAATCGCGATCGCGGAAGCGAGAATGAGCCCCGAACAGCGTCTGCGGGAGAGCGAGCTCCGCCTGGCGTCGATGGAGCGTCGACTCGGCGGCGGTCCCAAGCTCGGGGTCCTTCGGCGTGCCGCCATCCGTCAGGAGATCGACGCGTTGGACGCGTTGATCGACCAGCTCGAGGCCGAAGTCGGACGCTGAGCGTCCTGTGTGCGCGGGCCGAGGTCGTTCCGGCCTCGCCCCGCCCCTCCCGCCGCCAATCCGTTAGATCGAACGTTCCGCGCTCGCAGCGACTGGCTCGAGCGGAACCCCCTCGGCAGCCAATCGCGCGTCGCACGCTGCGAGCAGACGTCTGGCTTCCTTGAGATGGCCGATGGCGTCCGCCCGCCGGTCCTCGTCGAGGGCAATCCGGGCCGCGCGCATCTCCGAGACGTGGCCGCAGGCGTCGGTGCCTGCCAGGGCCCGCGACCCCGGGTCGGCCGAGACGGTGGCCGAAGCGATCAGGATCCATCCGAGGGACGCGACGATGATCGAGCGGTGCATGGGATCTCCTCCCGATTTGCACCGTTCCAGAGCAATCCCGGTGCCAATCCACACGCGCCGCTGGCGCCGCCAGAGCGAGCTCAACCCGTTGATGGCCCGCCCCGTGCGTATTCCGAAGGCACGCCTGCCCAGGGTGTGGGCGGCCTTCCTCGCCCTGCTCGGAACGACGGGGAGAGGCTTGACCTCCGGGAAACACCTGCCGATACGGTTCCGGTGGCCGCGCGGGCGTCGACGGCCCGCTCTTCCGGGGTCCCGATCGAGTGGCAACACTGGACACAAAGACCTGGATTCGCCTGCTTCTGGTGACGTGCGGCAGCGCGCTCGGCGGCGCCGTGGTGGCGCCGAGCGTGGCCCAGCTGGGAGCCGGTGCCGCGTGGATGGTCCCGCTCGGCTGCGTGGCCGTCCTGCTGATGGGATATCACCCCTCTGCAACGCTGGGATGGCTCCACGTCTCGGGCGCCGTGTCGAGCGGTGCGCTGGCGGTGGGACTCCTCTCGGGCCTCTACCCCGAGACCCTGCCTCCCGGCACCCCCTTCGACGCGGCCCTGCTGGCCAGCGCGGCGGCCGCCCTGGGACTCTCCCCGGCCATCGACCGGCGCCGGGTGGAGCGCGCCCTGGCGGCCCACGCCGATCAAAGCGGTGACGGGTGGGTGGTCGCGGACCGTCGCGGCCGGGTGGTCGGCGCCAATGCGGCCGCCGCCCGCGCGCTCTTCCCCCAGCTCGCCTCCCAGCCGATCCTGGGCAAGGCCCTCCCCAAGGTCTTGCTCCGCGCGATGGCCGAGTCCGGAGGGCGGGCGACCCGGGTCAACGTGGGCGAGGACCGCTTCTTCGAGGTGAGCACGAGCGCCGCGCAACCCGGGCGTTGGTTCGGACGGACCTTCACGGCCGTGTTGCGCGAGGTGACCGGTCGCCGCCACCAGGAGCAGCGTCTGCGACGCATGGCGAACAACGACAGCCTCACCGGGCTGTGGAATCGCCGGCGCTTCCTCGAGCACCTCGAGGCCCGGGTGGCCCACTACCAGGACGATTCCGACCGCCACCTGGCGGTCTTCTTCATCGACCTCGACTCCTTCAAATCGATCAACGACGAGCTCGGTCACGCCGCCGGAGACCAGTGTCTGCGCGCCGTGTCCCAGCGCTTTCTGGTCCTGGCCCACGGCGATCACCCGAGTGCGCCCCGCGAGCGAATGGGCCGGATCCGCCCGTTCCGACTGGCGGGGGACGAGTTCGCGCTGGTGGCCGACGGCATCGCCGATCGCTCGGCGGCGGAAGCACTCGCGATCGCCCTGGTGGAGGAGGGGCGCACCCCGATCCAGGACTCGGAGCGCACCTTCTCGACCTCGTTGAGCGTCGGGATCGCGCTCTGTCCCGAGGACGGCACCAACACCGAGACCCTGATGAAGCACGCCGACGCCGCGATGTACGAGGCGAAACGTCGCGGTCGCGATCGCTTCGTCTTCTACGACACCTCCTTCGATCGCGGCGAGGACCGCGCCAAGTTGATCGAGAGCGGGCTGCGCCGAGCCCTCGAGGAGGGCGGGTTGCAGCTCCACTACCAGCCCAAGGTCGACGCGAGGACCCTGCGGCTGGCGGGCTTCGAGGCCCTCGCCCGTTGGAGCAGCGCCGAGCTCGGCGCGGTGGGTCCGGCGGAGTTCATCCCGATCGCCGAGCGAGCCGGTCTGATCTCGGAGCTCGGCGCCTGGTGTCTCGGCGAAGCGTGTCGCCAGCTTCGGGTCTGGTCCGACCAGGGCTACGACGTCGTGCCGATCTCGGTGAACGTGTCGAGTCTGCAATTTTCCCAGGGCGATCTGGGAGCCGTGGCCGCCGACGCCCTCCGCGAGTTCGCCCTGGACCCACGCTTTCTCGAGCTCGAGCTCACCGAGAGCCTGATCCTCCAGGAGAACGACGAGACGCTGCTCTGTCTGCGCGACTTGCGCGCCATCGGGATGCGCGTCGCCCTGGACGATTTCGGCTCGGGCTATTCGGCGCTCACCTACCTCGGACGCTTTCCCCTCGACGTGCTCAAGCTCGACTACGGCTTCGTCCGCGACATCGAGCACAACGACGCCGCCGCGGGCATCGTCGAGGCGGTGGTCTCGATGGCGCACACGCTCGGGCTCGAAGTGGTGGCGGAGGGGGTCGAGGCGGTCGAGCAGGCCCAGCGCCTCGCCGCGATGGGGTGTGACCAGCTCCAAGGGTTTCTGTATGCGGCGGCGGTGCCCTGGGACCAGGCCGAGGGTCTCCTCACCCGGGAGGGCGAGACGCGCCGCACCCTCTCCCCGCAGACGACGCCGGACATCGGCCGCGAAGAACACGGCGCCGTCGCGACGGTCGCGCCGGTCTCGCGGGTGGTGGCCACGCAGCCCGCCGAGGAGGAGCGCGCCTACGACGTCCGCACGCTCCTCGTGGACGACGCCCGTCAGTCCCTCGGAACGACGGCACTGCGTCTGACCCGGCTGGGTTTCGACCTCCACTACGCGCCCAACGTCGACGAGGCGCAGCGCTTCGTCGCCGACGAGCGCGAGGCCCTGCGCTTGATGCTGGTCTCGCCCCGCGTCGATCTCCGCGCGATCTCGGCGCTCCGCGCCGAGCTCTCCAGAGACCGGGAGAGCGCGGTGCCCCTGGTGGTGATGGGCGAGCGGCCCGACGAGGAACGGCGCCGGGCGATCCGCGAGGCGCGGGCCACCTGGGTCCTCTGGGCCCCCTTCGAGGACGGCGAGATGAGCTTTCTGCTCCACTCGGCCCTCGAGTCCTCCGACGCCGTCGGCCATCGCGCCGAGCAGCGGGTGCCCGTCAACGAGAACGTCTGGATGCGGGTGGGGCAGGTCCGCTACGTGGGGGTGCTGACGACGCTGTCGGTGGGCGGCTGTTTCGTCGAGATGGTCGACCCTCCCGAGCCCGGCACCTGGATGCGCCTCGACTTCGAGCTGCCCGAGTGCCCGATTCGCGTGTTCGGCGAAGTGATCTACCGGCGTGGCGAAGGCCGGTTGCTCGGGGAGCTCTGCCAGGGGGTCGGGATCCACTTCAGCGATCTCGACAAGGAGAGCGAAGAGGCGATTCAGCAGCTGGTCGAGACCATCGCCGCCCGCTACGCCCCCTAGCCGAGACGCCCGCGAGACGCCCGCGAGACGCCCGCGCCTACCCCTTGAACGCGCGGCTCATCAGGAATTCCTGTCGCACGATGTTCTCGTGGAAGTAGCGCCCGATGAGCGTGTCGAGCTCCTCGTGGAGTGCCGCCAGCCGGTCGGGTTGGTCGGCGAGGGAGCGCACCAGGTTCTGGAAGGGCCCGGCGTTGCCCTCGAGGAAGAGCCGCATGTGACGCGGGCTGAGGGCCTGGAACTGCATCACCCCGTGCTCGAACTGGAGGTCGCGCACCGCGTCGCCCAGACGCTCGCGCACCACCTCGGGGTCGCCCCAGGCGATCGGCGAGGGGATCTCGGCGGGCGGCGGCGGCGCGTAGCGACCCATCACCGCGAACATCTGACCCGTGAGGTGGCTGGGCGGCCAGGTGGAGAAGGCGATCCGACCCCCCGGCACGAGAACGCGCAGCATCTCGCCGATCGCGACCTCGGGCCGCGGGGCGAACATGTGGCCGAACTGGCTCAGCACGACGTCGAAGCTGGCGTCGTCGAAGGGGAGGGCTTCGGCGTCGGCCTCGCGAAACTCGACCTTCAGCCCGGCGAGCTCGGCGTTCTCGCGGGCGCGGGCCACCAGCGCCGGGGTGAGGTCCGCACCGGTCGCGTGGGCGCCGAGCCGCGCGGCCGTGAGCGCCACCACCCCCGTGCCACATGCCACGTCGAGCACCCGGGCGCCACTTCCGACCCCCGCGAAGTGCACCAGCCGCGGTGCGGCGGTGCCGGTCGTCGATTCGAAGGGGACGAAGCCCGCCCAGCCTTCGCGGGCCGATTCCTTGATTTGAGCGATCGGGTCCATGGGTCCTCCGGGAGCGCGCCAGTTCGCATCCAAGCCTAGCGCCGTACGGCGCCCCGTTTGCGACCATTCCCCCCGAGGAGGAGCCCCGGTGCAGCTCTACCGCCATCTGAGCACCCAGGAAGAGATCGACGCCGAGTACGACCCCGAACGGGCGGTGCCCGACATGCAGCCCGTGGTCGAATTCTTCGTCGGCGAGAGCGAGCGGGCGCGGCGCGACCTCGCGTGCGTCCTCGACGTTCCCTTCGGGCCCACGCGGGACGAGTACGTCGACGTCTTCCCCGCGGCCGACAGCGGGTCGCCGGTGCTCGTCTTCGTGCACGGGGGCTACTGGCGGCGGCTCAGCGCCAAGGAATTCAGCCTGGTGGCCCGAGGGCCCGTGGCGCGGGGCTACACGGTCGTCGTTACCAACTACTCGCTGTGTCCCAAGGTGGGGATCCCGGAGATCACGCGGCAGAGTCGCGCCGTGGTGGCGTGGCTCGCCCGAGAGGCGGAGACCTACCG
The DNA here is from genome assembly GCA_028284525.1 of Myxococcota bacterium. Classification (GTDB taxonomy): domain Bacteria; phylum Myxococcota_A; class UBA9160; order UBA9160; family PR03; genus JANQRO01. Next base: position 9,697 of record JANQRO010000470.1, read on the forward strand.
CGGGGACCCGACACGCATCTTCGTGAGCGGCCACTCGGCCGGCGGCCAGCAGGTCGGGCGGCTCCTCGCGACCGACTGGGCGGGCGAGTACGGCCTCCCCGCCAACGTCGTCAAGGGCGGGATCGCGATCAGCGGGGTCTTCGATCTGACGCCGCTGCGCTACTCGTGGCTCCAGCCCAAGCTCCTCCTCGACCACGACACGATCGCCCGGGAGAGCCCGCAGCTCCAGATGCCGGAGCAGGCCCCGCCGCTCCTGGTGACGGTGGGGGCCGAAGAGAGCGCCGAGTTCCACCGCCAGTCGCGGGACTACCTCGCGGCCTGGCGAGCGGCGGGGCACCGCGGCGAGTGGCTCGACCAGCCCGGCAAGGACCACTTCAGCGCGATCGAGGGGATGATGGAGGCCGAGAGCCCGCTTTGCCGCGCGGCGACGGATTTCCTGTCGCGATGCGATCGGGACGGGTAGGGTAGAGGGCGATGACCACACCCCGTCAGCTCAAGCTCGGCGCCTTCCTGCGCCCCGCCAGCATCCACACCGCGGGGTGGCGCTACCCCGGCGCCTTCACCGATGCCAACTTCAACTTTGCCCACCACGTGCGTTTCGCGCAGACCCTCGAGCGGGGCCGCTTCGACGCGATCTTTCACGCCGACCACCTCGCGTTGATGAACATGCCGATGTCAGCGCTGAAGCGCAGTGCCACGGTGACCTCCTTCGATCCGATGACGCTCTTGCCGGCCCTCGCCGCCGTGACCGAGCACATCGGCCTGCTCGCCACCGCCTCGACCACCTACAACGACCCCTACCACGTGGCGCGCAAATTCGCGTCCCTCGACCACCTGAGCGGCGGGCGCGCGGGCTGGAACATCGTCACGTCGGCCAATCCCGACGAGGCGAAGAGCTTTGGCAAGCCGTCGCACATGGAGCACGACGAGCGCTACCGCAAGGGCCGCGAGTTCTACGAGGTGGTGACGGCGCTCTGGGACAGCTGGGACGACGAGGCCTTCCTGCGCGACGCCGAGAGCGGGCTCTACTTCGACCCCGACAAGCTCTACCCCGTGGCCCATGAGGGCGAGTACTACACCCTCCACGGGGCGCTCAACGTGGCGCGACCCGTCCAGGGCTGGCCGGTGATCGTGCAGGCGGGGGCCTCCGAGGTCGGGCGCCAGTTCGCCGCCGAGGTGGCCGAGCTCGTGTTCGGCGCGAGCGCCGATTTCGAGTCGGGGCAGCGCTACTACGCCGACCTCAAGGGCCGGATGCGGCGGGTGGGTCGCGACCCCGACCATCTGAAGATCCTGCCCGGCTGCTTCGTGATGGTCGGCGACAGCGAGGCCGAGGCGCGGGAGAAGAAGGAGCGTCTCGACGCGTTGGTCCACCCCGACAGCGGGATCGCGACGCTCTCGGTGCTCCTGGGCGTCGACGCGTCGGGCTTCGAGCTCGACGCGCCGCTCCCGGAGATGCCCGCCACGAACGCCAGCCAGTCGTCCCGGGCAAAGCTCACCCAGCTCTCCCGCGACCACGGCAAGACCGTGCGCCAGCTGGCGCAGCGGGTCGGGGGCTCCTTTGGGGTCC
>JANQRO010000476.1 GCA_028284525.1 Myxococcota bacterium
CGCCAGGACCAGGCAGCACACGAGCAAGACCGGACGCAAGCCTGCGAACCTTCTCGTTCTCGCCATGGGAGTCCTCCTCGACCTGCGCCCCAGTGTGACGGTCGGCTGCGCAGCCGGCCACCTCCCCCGCGCTCCGATCGCCGTTCGAATCGGCTCCCGGGCTCGGCGGCTCTCGTTCGGTAGGGTAGCAAGAAGCCTTGAGTGTGATCCGTCTCGACCGCGACCCGCCCCTGTCGTTCCGCGCGCGCAACGCCCTGCGGCGCAGCGGCGCCGTGCGCTGGCTCTACCGGCGACGCTGGCGACGACGAGCCGACGTGGCCGTGATCTCGTTTCCCAAGGCCGGACGCACATGGCTGCGGGCGCTGCTTGCGGCGGCCTTCCGCGCCCACCGCGGGCTCCCCGAGGCGCCCGAGGCGCTGTTGCGGCTCCCCGATCCGGGCGCGACGGGGCTCCCCCGCGTGCGCTTCAAGCACGACGACGCCCCCCAGCTCAAGCGACCCGAGGAGCTCGTCACCGACAAGAGCGAGTTCCGGGACGTGCGAGTCATCCTGCTGGCCCGAGACCTGCGCGACCTGGCCGTCAGCACCTACTTCCAGATGACCCGCCGCGAAGCGCGCTTCGACGGCGACCTCGAGGCCTTCCTCCGCGGCCCCCGCGGTGGTATCGATACGATGATCCGGTTTTTCAACATCTGGGCCGAAAACCGCGAGATCCCAAAGGATCTTCTCCTCATTCGATACGAGGACCTGCACCGGAACCCACGCGGCGAGCTGCTCCGCGCCCTCGCCTTCTGCGGGCTCCCGGACGTCGCCGACGCCGCCCTCGACTCCGCGGTCGACGCCGCCCGCTTCGACCGGATGCGCGACCTCGAGACGACCGGCGCGTCCGCGAGTGGTCGTCTCCGCCCCGGGGAGACCGGCGACCCCGAGTCGTTCAAGACCCGGCGCGGCCAGGTGGGGGGGTACCGGGAGTACCTGAGCGTCGATCAGGCGGACTGGATCGAGGGCCGGATGCGCGCCGAGCTCTCCCCCTGGTACGGCTACCCGCTACGGGAGGCCGGCCGAAACACGCCTTAGGGGGACCCGCGGCTCAACGCCGCCTCGGCGAAGAGCTCGTCGCTCAACGTCTCGCCGTAGTCGACGTCGCGAAAGATCAGGTGGGTGCGGTGCCCGTTGCGCAGGTTCTCCGCCTCGATCCGGTGCGCCGTCCAGATCCCGTCCACCTGACGGATCTCCGACAGCGTGACCGTCTTGAGCGGATCCCCGGCCACGGTCCAGTAGTCGACGCGACGGGCGATCCAGATTTCGGCGTCGATGTAGTAGAGGACGCGGCCGTACCCGAGGTCGTAGGCCGTCGCCTCGTCGACGGGGAGGCCCTCGAGGAGCCAGCACTCGACACCGTCCTGGACGGCGCGCCCCGCGTTCTTCCAGCGGTAGTCGTCGATCCCGAGCCGGGTGTCCTTCTTGATGTCCTCGTAGCTGAAATCGGTCCCGAGGAAGGAGCGACCGCGATCGCCGGTCGCGATCCGCCGCGACTTGCGGAGCGCCGGCAGATAGATCCACTGGTCGTCTTCGCGCCCGAACTCGGGGTAGTCGTAGCTGAGCAGCGCCGTTCCCTCGAGCGAGGGTGGGTCCTCGAAGAAGAGGACGGAGCGGCGTTCGGCGCCGAAGTCGCGGCGAAAGCTCCGGGTGACGCGCCGCCGCACCTTGCCGCGCTTGGTGACGAGCTCCATCTCGAAGACCCGGGTGACGTGGGCACCGTCGTCGCGGGCGTTGG
>JANQRO010000477.1 GCA_028284525.1 Myxococcota bacterium
TATCACGCCGTCCTGAGGAGGAGACCCGACCGTGCCCGTGTCCCCCGAAGTGCTGCTTGCACAGTGTGCGCAGACCGTGGATTCGACCGACTTTCCCACCCTCGGAACTCGCATCCAGGGCAAGGTCCGCGACTCCTACGTCAAGGACGGCCGGCGCACGATCATCGCCACCGACCGCATCTCGGCCTTCGACGTCGTGCTCGGCACGATCCCGCTGAAGGGCCAGATCCTGAACCAGCTCGCCGCCTTCTGGTTCGAGCGCACGAAGGACCTGGCGCCCAACCACATCCTCGAGGTTCCCGACCCCAACGTCACCGTGGCGATGGAATGCGAGATCATCCCGGTGGAGTTCGTGGTGCGCGGCTTTCTCACGGGATCGAGCAACACCTCGATCTGGACGGCCTACGAGCGCGGCGACCGCCACTACTGCGGTCACACCCTGCCCGACGGCATGGCCAAGCACCAGCGTCTTCCGGAACCGCTGCTCACGCCGACCACCAAGGCCGAACGGGGCGCGCACGACGAGCCCGTGTCACGCGAGGAGGCGATCGCCGGCGGGTTGATCACGGCGGCGCGCTACCAGGAGGCCGAGGAGCTGGCCCTGGCGCTCTTCGCCGAGGGACAGCGCTACGCCGACAAGCAGGGCCTCATCCTCGTGGACACGAAGTACGAGATGGGGCTCGACCCGCAGGGGCGGCTCACCTTGATCGACGAGGTCCACACCCCGGACTCGTCGCGGTACTGGTATCGCGACGGGTACGACGAGGCGATGGGCGCGGGTGTGGACCCCACAGCGCTCGACAAGGAGTTCGTGCGGCGCTGGCTGGTGGAGCACGGCTACCGGGGCGAGGGCGAGGCGCCGGCGCTCCCCGACGACCTGCGCTGCGAGGCGGCGCGTCGCTACATCGAGACCTTCGAGCTCGTCACCGGGCAGCCCTTCGACGCGGATACGGAGGCCCCGCTCCCGCGCATGCGCCGCAACCTCGGGCTCTAGGCGTCGGATGATCGCCGTCCTCCAGTTCCCCGGCTCCAACGACGACCGCGACATGCGCTTCGCGTGGAAGGCGGTGCTCGGACGCGACGCGGAGCTCGTGTGGCACAAAGAGACACGGCTCCCGACCGACACCGAGGCGGTGATGCTTCCGGGCGGCTTCTCCTACGGGGACTACCTGCGTTGCGGCGCGATGGCGCGGTTCTCGCCGATCACCGCCGACCTGCGGCGTTTCGCCGACGCGGGGGGGCCCGTGCTCGGCACCTGCAACGGCTTCCAGGTGCTCTGTGAACTGGGGCTCCTGCCCGGGGCGCTGATGCGCAACGCGGCGCTCCACTTCGTGTGCGACTGGGTGCAGGTGCGGGTCGAGAAGACGGCGGCGCCCTTCTCGACCCGGGCGCGGGTCGGCCAGGTGCTGCGGCTCCCGATCAAGCACGGGGAGGGGCGCTACGTCGCCCCCGCCGATGTCCTCGAGGGTCTCGAGGCGAAGGGACAGGTGCTGCTCCGCTACTGCGACGAGTCCGGGGCGCGCGACCCCGCCGCCAATCCCAACGGCGCGCTGGCCGACATCGCCGGCCTCACCAACGAGGCCGGCAACGTGCTCGGCCTGATGCCCCACCCGGAGCACGCGGTGGAGGACTGGCTCGGCGGCGAAGACGGGCTCGTGCTGCTGGGCTCGGTGCTCGACGCCCTCGGCCGGGGAGGGCGGTAGTGCAAGAGCCGACCGTCGACCTCGCGTTGGCCCGGGAGCACGGCCTCTCCGACGGCGAGTGGGACGAGATCCTCACGATCCTCGGCCGCACCCCCAGCTACGCGGAGCTCGGCATCTTTTCGGTGATGTGGGCCGAGCACTGCTCCTACAAGTCGAGCCGTCTCCACCTGGGGACCCTTCCCACTGAGGGTCCGCAGGTGCTGATCGGCCCCGGCGAGAACGCCGGCGCCGTCGCCATCGACGACGGTCTGGCGGTGATCTTCAAGATCGAAAGCCACAACCACCCCTCCTACATCGAGCCCAAGCAGGGTGCGGCGACCGGGGTGGGGGGGATCCTGCGCGACATCTTCACGATGGGGGCACGCCCCGCCGCCTCGCTCAACTCGATCCGCTTCGGCCCGCTGGACGACCCGCAGCACCAGATGCTGCTCCGGGGCGTGGTGGACGGCATCGGGAGCTACGGCAACTGCGTCGGGGTCCCCACCGTCGGGGGCGAGACGAACTTCCATCCCTGTTACCGCGGCAACATCCTGGTGAACGCCTTCAACCTGGGGGTGGTCGAGGCCGACCGGATCTTCCTCGGCCAGGCCACCGGGGTGGGGAATCCGGTGATCTACGTCGGGAGCAAGACCGGTCGCGACGGCATCCACGGCGCCAGCCTGCTGGCCTCGGCCGAGTTCGACGAGAGCTCGGCGGACAAACGCCCGACGGTACAGGTGGGCGATCCCTTTATCGAAAAGTGCCTGATCGAGGCGTGCCTCGAGCTCATGCAGAGCGACGCCATCGTCGGGATCCAGGACATGGGCGCGGCGGGTCTCACTTGCTCGTCCTTCGAGATGGCGAGCCGCGCCGGCACGGGAATCGAGATGGACCTCGATCGGGTGCCCCAGCGCGCCGCCGGGATGACGCCCTACGAGCTGCTCCTCTCCGAGAGTCAGGAGCGCATGCTCCTGGTCGCCCGGGAGGGCCGCGAGGAGGAGGTGCGCGAGATCTTCGCGCGCTGGGATCTCGACGCGGTGGTGGTCGGTCGGGTCACCGACGGTGGTCGGATGCAGGTGCGGTGGCACGGCGACACCGTGGTGGACATCCCGGTCGACCCGGTCGCCAAGAGCGCCCCGCTCCTCGACCGCCCGCGCCAGCGGCCGGCCGCCCTGGACGAGCGGCAGAAGCTCGATCTCGCGGCCCTCGAGCCCGAAGGGGACCTGGCGGGGGCGCTCCTCGCGCTGCTCGACGACCCGAACCAGGCCTCGAAGGCCTGGGTGTGGCGGCAGTACGACTCGCTCGTGCTCGGCAACACGGCCGTCGGGCCCGGGGGCGACGCGGCGGTGGTGCGGATCAAGCGCGAGGACGGCAGCGCCACCGAGCAGGGCGTCGCGTTGGCTGTCGACTGCAATCCCCGCTGGTGCTGGCTCGACCCCTACCGTGGTGCGGTGGCCGCCGTCGCCGAGGCGGCGCGCAATGTCGCGTGTAGCGGCGCGCGGCCCCTGGCCCTCACCAACTGTCTCAATTTCGGCAACCCCGAGAAGCCCGAGATCATGTGGGAGTTCGTCGAAGCGTTGCGCGGCATGGGAGACGCCGCGCGTGCCCTCGATACCCCGGTGATCTCCGGGAACGTGTCCTTCTACAACGAGACCGCGGGCACCTCGATCTACCCCACCCCGACGATCTCGGTGGTGGGGCACTTGCCCGCGGTGCGGACCCACGCCGTCTCCCACCTGCGCGGCGCCGGCCGGGCGATCGTGCTGCTCGGCGAGACCCGCGACGAGCTCGGGGGAAGCGCGTGGCTCGCGTTGCGACGGGGCCTCGAGGCGGGCCGCCCCCCGGAGGTCGACCTGGAGCACGAGCGGCGGCTCCACGCCCTGCTGCGCGAGGGTGTGGCGAGCCGCGCCATCGAGACCGCCCACGATGTCTCCGACGGCGGCCTCGCCGTGGCGCTTGCCGAGTGCTGCATCGCCGGTCCGACGGCGGTGGGGGCCGACGTGACGCTCCGCGAGTCGCTGCGCCCGGAGGTGCTGTTCTTCGGGGAATCCACGGGGCGGGTGCTCGTGGCGGGCCCCGACGCCGATGCCATCCTCGCGCACGCCCGCGCAGCCGGGGTGGCCGCCAGCCCCCTCGGCCGCAGCGGGGGGGACACGTTGCAGATACGCTCCGCCCAGGGAGACGACCCGGTGAGCCTTCCGCTGACACAGCTCTTCGACACCTGGCGAC
>JANQRO010000498.1 GCA_028284525.1 Myxococcota bacterium
CCCACCACCACCGGTTGGAAGCGTCGCTCGAGGGCCGCGTCCTTCTCGACGTGCTTGCGGTACTCGTCGAGGGTGGTCGCGCCGACACAGCGCAGCTCGCCGCGGGCCAACGCCGGCTTCAGCATGTTGGCCGCGTCGGCGGCGCCTTCGGCGGCTCCGGCGCCGACGATCGTGTGGAGCTCGTCGATGAAGAGGATCACCTCGCCGTTCGCCTCGGCGACCTCGCGTAGCACCGCCTTGAGACGGTCCTCGAACTCGCCGCGGTACTTGGCGCCGGCGATCAGCGCGCCGATGTCGAGGGTGACGACCCGACGATTGCGCAGCGACTCGGGGACGTCGCCCGCGACGACGCGCTGGGCGAGGCCCTCGACGATCGCGGTCTTGCCGACGCCGGGCTCGCCGATCAGCACGGGGTTGTTCTTGGTGCGGCGCGAGAGCACCTGCACCACCCGGCGGATCTCTTCGTCGCGTCCGATGACGGGGTCGACCTTGCCGCGGCGCGCCAGGTCGGTGAGGTCTCGGCCGAACTTCGCCAGAGCCTGGTACTTCGACTCGGGGTCGGGGTCGGTGACGCGGGCACCGCCGCGCACGGTCTGGAGGGCCTGGAGCAGGCCGTCGCGGGTGACGCCCGCCGCCTGCAACAGCGCGCCGGCCGGTTCGCGGGGGTCGGCGGCGATGCCGAGCAACAGGTGCTCGGTGGAGACGTACTCGTCCTTCAGCTGGGAGGCCTCTTCGAAGGCCCGCTCGAGGACGCGGCTCAGGCCCTCGCTCATCCGGGCCTGGGCGCCGGCGCCCGAGACCTTGGGGGCCCGGGCGAGGAGCGCTTCGAGCTCGCTCTGGAGCGTGTCGAGGGAGGTGCCGAGCTTCTGCAGGACCGGGACGGTGGCGCCCTCGGGCTGCGCGAGAAGCGCGCCCAGAAGGTGTGCGGGCTCGATCGCGCCGTGTCCGCGGCCACCGGCCTGGGACTGGGCCTCGGAGAGTGCTTCCTGGCTCTTGATCGTGAGCTTGTCGAGTTGCATGGACACACCCTATGCACGCCCGGTGCCCCATCAAGGCCTTCCCCCAGGGATCCACACTACACTGGGTGTGATGACGATCACACGCGCTCTCGTCGGACGTGTCTCCGAGATCGGGTACGAGGACCTTGGCCCGGAGGACCAGACCGCACTTCGCGCCCTCCTGCTCGACCACCTGAGCGTCGCCGCCCGCGGCGCGCAGACCGACTCCGCCCGGGCCGCCCAGGCTTTCGTCGGCGACCTCGACGTGGTCGGCGCCAAACGGGTGCCGCTGATCGGCACGCGCAGCGAGACGCCCCCGGCCATCGGATCCCTGGTGAACGCCGTCGCCGGACACTCGATCGAGTACGACGACCTCCACACCGCGTCCTCGACACATCCCGGTGTCGTGGTGTTCCCGGCGGCGTTGGGGGCGGGGGTGCTGGCCGACGCCGACGCCCGCAGCGTGCTGCGCGCAGCGGTCGTGGGCTACGAGGTGATGTGTCGCGTCGGTCGCGCCGCCGGCCCCGCCGCCCAGTACCGACGCCACTACCACCCCACCGCGACCTGCGGTCACCTGGGGGCCGCCGCGGCTGCCGCGAGCGCCTTCGACCTGGACGTCGACGGCACCACTTCGGCGATCGGCATCGCGGCCACGATGGCGTCCGGGAGCATGCAGTTCCTCGAAGACGGGTCGTGGACCAAGCGTCTCCACCCCGGGCTCGCGGCGCGCGCGGGCATCCAGGCCGCCCAGCTGGCCCGCGCCGGCTACGACGGTGGCCGCGACGGGATCGCGGGCCCCCGCGCCTTCCTCGCGATGGTGAGCGACGCGGCCGAGCCCGAGCTCTTGCTGGCGGACCACGGCCCCCTCGAGGTGCGCCAGACGAGCCTCAAGGCCCACACCTGCTGTCGCTACAAGCAGGGGCCGATCGACGCGCTCCTGGCCTTGCGCCGCGAGCACGACCTCGACGCGGGCGACGTGACCCGGGTCCGGGTGGGTCTCGTGAGCGCCGGGA
>JANQRO010000519.1 GCA_028284525.1 Myxococcota bacterium
CCCACCTGCATGGCGCTGCCCCTGGCCCTGCGCGACGGCATCGCGGCGAGCTGCGCCTGTGTGGGCAACCGGGTCTACACCGCGCTCAGCAGATCGCCACGCACGGCCACGTAGAGCTCGTCGTCGCCGAGCTCGGTGTAGACCCGGTTGCCCACACAGGCGCTGCTCGCCGCGATGCCGTCGCGCAGGGCCAGGGGCAGCGCCATGCAGGTGGGACGCGCCCCGAGCGCGAGCGCACCGGCCGCCCCCGCCCGGAGCGCGGCTTCCCCGAGGAGCATCGCTCCCGCGGGGCGCATCGCGAAGAGCACGACGTCGGGGGGCTCCGGGGCGTCGGCGAGGGGCGCGTAGGTGACGGCGGCGGGCGACGCGGGGAGCTGGGGGATCTCCGGCACCTCCTCGGGCTCGAGGTAGCCGGCGTCGAACATCATCGAGAGGGTGTCGGCCAGCGCCTGCTCCTGGCTCGCCGAGTCGAGACGGTGGGTGTGGCTGCCGATCGCGCAGTGGGCGTGATCCTCGGGGCGGGTCGTGAAGGCCTCCCCGGCACCGGCGCGCGGCCAGAAGCTGCAGCCGGCCGGGACCTCTCCGGCAAAGGCGGGCGGCGCGTCCGGTGTCTCGGTGCAGAAGCGAATCGCCACCGGCCGTTGCGTCAGCCCGAGGCTCGCGGTGAGCTGCGTTTCCAGGGCCTGCAGGTCGGCGGTCGGGGTGGTCACGGGTGCCTCGTCGTCTCGAGCCGCTGCTCGTAGTGGTCTTCGATGGCGCGCACGCTGCGGTACGCCATCTCGGTATAGGGCACCGGAACGCCCAGACGACACCCCTCGCGGTAGACGTGCCCCACGGTCTCCTCGATCTCGGTGCGCTTGCCGGCGAGCACGTCCTGCAGCATCGACGGCACGATGTGGGTGCGCCCGCTCGCGACCACCCGCTCTCCCACTCCGACGAGCATCGCAACCGCCTCGTCGACGGGGGCGTCGCGGAGCGTCTCGAGGTCGAAGAGACTCCAGGCCGGATGCTGCGAGAGCGGGATCTCGAGGGCGGAGGCGACCGCCGCGACTTCGCGGAACATGTGGACCGAGAGGGTCGCGAGCTCGGGGCTCGACCACACCAGGTGCACCGGCAGGCGGGTCGTCGCGGCGAGGGGGGCGAAGGGGTTCTGGATCGCCTGCTTCGTCCACTCGATCGACTGGATGTTCTCGACCGCAGCCGCCTCGAGGCCGGCGTCGACGAAGGCCCGGGCAATGGCGTCGACACGCTCGGAGCGGGTGCCGTCGCGCTCGCCGAAGAAGGTGATCCCGTCGAGGGTGTAGTCGACCTCGCCGTCCCCCACGAGGGTCGCCCCGATCATGGTCGTCGCCCCGACGACCCGGTCGGCGCCGAAGACCTCGGCCATCTGGCCGTTCTTCACCACCCCGTTCTGCAGGGACGCGACACACCCCACCTGGAGATGTCTCGTCCCGGCGAGGGCGGCCTCCGTGTCGCGGGTCTTCACGGCGATCAACAGGACGTCGGCGCCCTCGAGGCCCGCGGCATCGGTGCGCGCCGGCACGGCGACCCGGAACTCCGCGAGCCCGCGCAGCCGCAGACCGGACTCCTCGACCGCCTTGGCATGTCCCGGCCGCGCGACCATCACCACCTCGACCCCGCGCCGGGCGAGGTGCCCGGCGACCACCGAGCCCACGCCCCCCGCTCCGAACACCACCACTCGCATCCGGTCCCTCCCTCGTGGATCCTGGGACGCGACCCTGTTCTCCCGACCCCTCGAAGGAGCCCCCGTGAAGATCCAGCGCGTCGACGTCCGTCTCGTGATGGTGCCACTGAAGCGCCCGCCCCGGGCCGCGAGTGGCGCCATCCCCGAGGCGCCCTTCGTCCTGATCGACCTCCACACCGACGCCGGGCTCACCGGCCGGAGCTATGTCTTCCCCTTCACCCGCGGGATGCTCGCGCCCACCGCGGGCTGCGTCGAAACGCTCGCCGAGATGATCGCGGGCCACCGCGTGGCGCCGCTGGAGCTCGAGGCCACGCTCCGCGCGCGGCTCACCCTGCTCGACACCCCGGGCCTGGTGGGTCTGGCCCTCGCGGGTCTGGACATGGCGGCGTGGGATGTGTTCGCCCAGGCGCGCGACCAGTCGCTCGCGGCCGCGCTGGGGGGTGCCGCCGATCCGGTGCCGGCGTACAACAGCTGCGGCCTCTGGATCCAGGAGCCCGAGGCGCTCGGCGACGAGGCCGAAGCACTGCTCGCCGAGGGCGGATTCCGCGCGCTCAAGGTGCGTGTCGGGCGCGACGACTTCGCCGCCGACCTGGCGGCGCTCCGGACGGTGAAGGAGCGGGTCGGGGACGACGTCGCGGTCTTCTGCGACTTCAACCAGAGCCTGTCGCAGCACGAGGCCCTGCTGCGCTGCCGCGCCCTCGACGACGAGGGTCTGGGATGGATCGAGGAGCCGATCCGCCACGACCGTTACGAGGCTTGCGCCCAGATCGCCGCGGAGGTGGAGACGCCGATCCAGATCGGCGAGAACCTCCACGGACCCCTCGATCTCCAGAAGGCGATCGCCGCCGAAGCCGCCGACCTCTACATGCCCGACGTGCAGCGCATCGGCGGGGTGACCGGCTGGATGCGCGCGGCGGCGCTGGCCCAGGTGCACGACCGACCGCTCTCGAGCCACCTCTTTCCCGAGGTCAGCGCGCAGCTCCTGGCCGTGACGCCCACCCGCCACTGGCTGGAGTACATGGACTGGGCCGACCCGATCCTGGCCGAGCCCCTGCGCATCGCCGAGGGCTGTGCCCACAGCGCGGACGGGCCCGGCAACGGGATCCGCTGGGACGAGGACGCCGTTCGGCGCTTCCGCGTGTAGGCCGCCCTCGTCCCGGACCCAGACGGCGAGACGAGCGCGCGCGCAGCGCCCGCGGCGCGCGCGGCGATGCGGGTCGGGTCAACCGCCCTCGTCCGCGCTCCACCCGGGAGGGACGATGTGCCGGTCCGGTGGAAGTCGGAAGGTGGTGCGCTTGAGCAGGCGCAGGTGGGCGGGGTCGACAGGGTCGCGACGGTGCATCACCAGGCCGTTGTCCCAGAGGACGACGTCGCCCGCCCGCCAGGTGTGGGTGTAAACGAACTCCGCACGACTGGCGTGACGGGTGATCCGGGCCAGGAGCGCCTCGCCGTCGGCCCCCGGCCGCTCGCGCACGCCGACGGCGGTGGTCGGGTCGAGGTAGAGCGAGGCGGCGCCCGTCTTGGGGTGGCGGTTCACGAGGGGGTGGAGGACCGGCGGCGTGCGGCGACGCAGGGTGTCGGACATCGGTGCCTCGTCGTCGTAGGTGACCTGGCGGCGGGCGTAGTCGTAGACCACGTGGAGCCCGTCGAGCTCGGCCTGCTCCGCGCGGGACAACGCGGCGTAGGCGAGGCCGAGGTGGGCCCAGTAGGTGTGGCCGCTCGCGGCGGGCCCCTCCACGAGGTAGAGCAGACTCCCGGTTGCGGGGTGCTGCATGTAGGACTGATCCGAGTGCCAGCCGATCTCCCCGGCGCCGAGGCCGCCGATCGAGCGGCCGGCGGCGTCCTTCAGGTTGGAGACGTGGATCACCTCGGGTCGGGTGGGGGACTGCCAGTCACGGCGCACGATGATGTCGAGCTCGCCGAAGCGCGCCGAGAAGGCCACCAGCTCGTCCTCGCTGAGGGCCTGGCGTCGGAAGACGAGGACGCCGACCTCCGACCAGCGCGCCGCGAGGTCCGCCGCCACCTCCTCGGGGAGCGCTTCCCACAGCGAAAGCCCTGTCACCTCGAGGGCGAAGCCGGTTGCCAGGGGGTGGAACTCGATCGTCGTGTTCCCGGCGCCGGCTAGACGCCGATGTCGAGGCGGTTGTAGTCGACGAGCGCCGCGCGGGCGGCGTCGTCGAAGCGGATCTCTTCCCCCGTCTCGGCAATCGGGCGGTAGACGTAGGGCGTCTCGTGGGGGTAGCGCTGACGTCGCGCGTCGATCGCGTAGCCGATCGTGCGCGAGCGGGTGCGGATGTGCTCCTCGTCGTAGACAGCGTCGTCCCCGAGGATGCCGCCGCCCTGCACGCCCAGCACCGAGGCGCGGCGGTGGAAGCCCATGTTGATCGTCACGCGCCACTCCGCGCTGGTGTTGGCGAAGGAACCGTGGAGGAGCTGACGGTTGCTGATCACCACGTCGCCCGGGGCGCATACCATCGGCACCGCGTCGGGCAGACGTTCCGTGCCCGCCTCGGCGACCTTGGCCACGATGTCGACCCGGCCCACCTTGTGGGAGCCTGGCACGACCCAGACCCCGTTGGCCGGGGTGCAGCCGTAGAGCTGCGCCATGAAGTTGAACCCGTGGGAGCCCTGGTCCCAATCGGGGCTCTCCCAGTGGGTCACGCCGTCCTGATGCCAGGCGACCGATGCGCCGAGACCGGGGGCCTTGATGAAGATCGCGTCGGTGTAGGGGACGAAGTCGTCGCCGTTCACCGCACCCGCGATGCGGAGCAGGTCGGGGTGCCCGTAGGTGCGCAGACACGCGTCCGAGAACTGGAGCGAACCGAGGATCAGGTAGACGACTTCCCGCGGCGCACCGCTCGCGGGCTCGGGCTCGATCATCTTGACGGGGTGCCGGCCCTTGCCGAACTTGGTCCCGCCGAAGGGGTCGCCGAGTGGCTTCGACCAGAAGAGCGACTGCGTCGCGAGCCCGTGGCCCAGGGCAGGGCGGCCCTCCGCATCGACCGGGGAGCCCTTCTCGCTGGGGAGGCGCTCGAGGATCTCCTGGAAATCGGTCTCGAGGTCGGCGAGCTCGGCGTCGCCGAGCACGCCCTCGAAGATGTAGAACCCGTCGCGCCAGTACGCGTCGAGGATCGCCGGGTCGAGGCTGCCGTCCGCTGCGTAACGGACCGGTCCGCGGTTGGCGAGCGCCCGAGCCTTGCGCTCGCCCTCCGCGAGGTAGGCCCGCATCCCCGCCTCCTCCCCGCCGTAGTCCGCTGCCATCGCCGTGGTCGCCGGGCTCGCCATCGCGGTCCTCCCGCGGCCCTCGCGGCCGCGCCGTCGCGCTCAGCTTGGCATGCCCCGCGGAAAATCCCAAGCGGGGTTCAGCGGGGCTGGCACCCTCGGGTAGGCTCCCCCACGGAGGGGCAACCCCTTGGAGAAGACCACCGCGAGCCAGCGTCGGCCCGGGTCCCCGTGAACGCGACCCCTGCGGACCTCCTGCTCACTGGCGGCGTCGTCTATACGATGGAGCCGGGCGCACCCCGGGCGGAGGCCCTCGCGTTGCGCGGCGAGCGGATCGCGGCGGTGGGGAGCGCACGGCACCTCGACGCGTTGCGGGGTCCGGAGACCCGGGTGATCGACCTCGCCGGGCGCGCGGTGATCCCGGGCCTGGTGGACGCCCACTGTCACCCGGTGAAGGGCGCGATCGCAGATCTCTTCAGCTGCCGTTTTCCGTTCGCGGCCACCCCCGACGACATCGCCGCGGCGCTCGCCGCCTTCGTGGACGCGCACCCCGGGGCCGACGTGGTGATCGGCGGGCGCTGGGGCGCGGGCTTCTTCGAGCGCCACGACCTGGGGTCGCCGCGCGCGTGGCTCGATCGCCTCGAGAGCGACCGCGCGGTCTACCTGCGCGACGACTCCGGCCACAACGGCTGCGCGAACAGCCGGGCGCTGGCCCTGCTGGGCGTCGGGGCCGACACCCCCGACCCGCCCGGGGGAACGATCCGCCGCGACGCCGCGACCGGCGAGCCCACGGGGCTCCTGCTCGAACAGGCCGACGTCGAGGCCCGGGCGCGGCTTCCCGATTGGAGCGAGGAGCAGTATCGAGCCGGGGTGCTCGAGACCGTGGCCACCGCCAACGCCTTCGGCATCACCGCGCTGCAGGACGCCGACGCGACCGAGCCGCTGCTCCGCGCGTATCGCGACGTCGATGCCGAAGGGGGGCTCTCGCTGCGCGTGGCGGCGGCGATCTCGACGCCCTACGGGGGGCGGGCGACCCCCCTCGACTACGGCGAGATCGAGGGACTGCGCGAGCGCTACACATCGCGTCACGTCGATCCGCGTTTCGTCAAGATCTACCAGGACGGGGTGCCGACGACGGCGCGCACCGCCGCGATGCTCGAGCCCTACCTCGCCGACGATGGCGTTCCGGACGGGTTTCGCGGCCACCTCCACGTGGATCCCGACACCCTCGCCACCGACATCGCCGAGCTCGAGGGCCGCGGCTTCGCGGTGAAGCTCCACACCGCCGGCGACCGCGCGGTCCAGACCAGCCTCGACGCCATCGAGCGGGCCCACGCCCGCTCCGGACGCGCGGACCTCCGCCACCACCTCGCCCACGCCGGGCTCATCGCGCCGGAGGACCTCCCGCGTTTCCGCGAGCTCAATGTGACGGCGGACCTCTCGCCCTATCTCTGGTACCCGGTCTCGCTCCTCGACTCGGTACGCGCAGCGATCGGCGCGCGGGCGGAGGACTACTGGCCGATCCGCACCCTGGACGAGATGGGGGCGTCGCTGTGCGCCGGCTCCGATTGGCCGGCGGCCATCGAGTCGATGGATCCCTGGGTCGGCCTCTCGGCGATGGTGACCCGCCGCGACCCGCGGGGTCAGAGCGACGACGCGTTCGGTGCCGACCAGGCGGTGTCCCTGGAGACGGCGCTGCGCGTCTTCACGATCGACGGCGCCCGCGCGCTCCGCTGTGACACGCAGACCGGCTCGTTGGCCCCCGGCAAGCTCGCCGACTTCGTCGTGCTCCGGGACGATCTCTTTGCGATCGACCCCGGCGCGATCGCGGCCGGGGTCGTGGAGGAGACCTGGTTCGAGGGGCGCTGCGTCTACCGCTAGCTGGCGCCCTCGCCGACGCCGGCGCCCGGGGCGGCTTGGGTCGGCGGCGCGCCGCCGGCGCTCAGGGCGAGACCTGCGTAGCCCTCCTCGGCGCACTCGCGGATCTTCTGCTTGTACTTGGGCGTCCCGCCGTTGTAGACGAAGTAGCGGACCTTGCCGTGCTCATGACCGTCGACGTTCGAGTTGTACCCGGTGAACCACGACTTGGCCTTCCGCATCAGCATGGTCGAGTACATCTTCTTCACGTGCTCGGTCCAGGTCTCCTGGGCGTCGAGGGTCGCCTCGGCGCGGGTGTAGCCGTGCTCCCAGACGTACTCGAGGAACTCGGTGCACCAGTCGACACCGGTCTCGATGCCGCGCGGGTAGTTGGTCGACGCCGAGCCGCTCTGCGGGCCGGCGGGCATCAACATGTTCGGGAAGCCGTGGACGAAGACCCCGAGGAAGGTCGAGGGTCCGTCGTCCCACTCGTCGCGGAGCGCCACGCCCCCGCTGCCGCGGATGTCGATGCGGTCGAAGGAGCCGGTGATCGCGTCGAAGCCGGTGGCGTAGACGATGATGTCGAAGTCGTAGTCGCGCTCGCTGGTGCGGAGGCCCGTCTCGGTGATCCGCTCGATCGGTGCCTCGCTGATGTCGACCAGGTGGACGTTGTCGCGGTTGTAGGCCTCGTAGTAGTGGGTCTCGAGGGGCACGCGCTGCACGCCAAACCCGTGGTCGCGGGGGACCAGCTTCTCGGCGGTCTCGGGGTCGTGGACGCGCTGGCGGATCCGGTCGGCGAGGTAGTTCGAGAGCTCGGCGTTCGCCTTCTCGTCGAAGAAGATCTCGCGGAAGTTCTGCAGCCAGATCCCGAAGCCGGGCTCGTCGTAGAGACGATCCCAGAGGGCGACGCGTTCCTCGCGAGTGACCTCGTAGAAGCCGCGCCGATCGGGCTCGTGCTCGAAGCCACCCGGGGTGCGCGCGCAGGTCTCGAAGATCTCGTCGTAACGCGCCCGGATCTCCGCCATCTCCTCTGCGTCGATCTCGTAGTTGTTGAGCGGGGCGGCCCAGTTGGGTCGACGTTGGAAGACCGTGAGCTCGCCGACCTTGTCCGCGATCTCGCCGATCACCTGGATCCCGGTCGCGCCCGTGCCGATCACGGCGACCTTCTTGCCCGCCAGCTCCACCGGCTCGTGGGGCCAGTCGAAGGTGTGGAAGGACTCGCCCCGGAACTCGTCCATCCCCTCGTAGCGGGGCGGGGTGGGCGCCGAGAGCAGGCCGAGCGCCATCACGAGGAAGCGGCAGCTGAGCTCGCGACCGTCGTTCAGGCGGAGCCGCCAGCGCGACTCGGCGTCGTCGAAGTGCGCCGCCTCCACGCGACAGTTGAACTGCATGTACTGGCGGAGGTCGAACTTGTCGGCGACGTAGTTCAGATAGCGGAGGTTCTCGGGCTGGCCCGAGTAGCGCTCCTTCCAGTGCCATTCGTCGAGGAGCTCGCGGGAGAAGGAGTACCCGTAGGTGTAGGACTCGGAGTCGAAGCGCGCGCCCGGATAGCGGTTGTTGTACCAGGTGCCACCCAGATC
>JANQRO010000545.1 GCA_028284525.1 Myxococcota bacterium
TGCTTATTCTTCTCTAAGGGCTCTATGAATTGGGAGTGAAATTTTTCGGCTTTTTTAAAAGCGTGTCCCTGAAGGTCGCTTGGTGGCGCATGGCGGAAGAGTTCGAGGGCCTGGCGGTACTCGGTCTGGGCGCGGAGCGCGGCGTCGCGCTGCGCGCCGTCGGCTTTGTTCACGACGAGGGCGTCGGCCAGCTCGAGGACGCCCTTCTTCATGCCCTGGAGCTCGTCCCCGGCGCCGGGCTGGAGCAGGACCGCGAAGAAGTCGACCATCGAGGCGACCGTCGCCTCCGACTGGCCGACCCCGACCGTCTCGACGATCACCACGTCGAAGCCCGCGGCCTCGCACACCAGCATCGTCTCCCGGGTGCGCTGGGCGACCCCGCCGAGGGAGCCACCCGAGGGCGAGGGGCGGATGAAGGCCTCCTCGCGACGCGAGAGCCCCTCCATCCGCGTCTTGTCACCGAGGATGCTCCCCCCGGTGCGAGGGCTGCTCGGGTCGACGGCGAGCACCGCCACCCGGTGACCCGCGTCGATCAGGAAGAGCCCGAAGGCCTCGATGAAGGTGCTCTTGCCGACGCCGGGCGTTCCGCTGATGCCCAGCCGCACGGCGCCCCCGCTGTCGGGGACGATCTGCTCGAGGACGCGCTGCCCGAGGAGCGCGTGGTCGTCCCGGACGCTCTCGAAGAGCGTGATCGTCTTCGCGAGCGTACGCCGGTCGCCGGCGCGCACGCCGTCGCAGTAGGCCTCGACCTCTCGGTCGGCGTCCCGCGTCATCGCCCGCGGCGACCCGCTACCCGGCCCGCTTGGCGCGGACCGCCTGCAGTACCTCGCGGGCCGCCTTCGGGATCGGCGTCCCCGGGCCGAACACGGCCGAGGCGCCCGCCGCGGAGAGGTCGGCGACGTCTTGGGGCGGGATCACACCCCCCACCACGATCACGATGTCCTTGGCGCCCTGGCTGCGGAGCTCGTCGATCAGCTGCGGGACGAGGGTCTTGTGCCCACCCGCCTGCGTCGAGACCCCCACCACGTGGACGTCGTTCTCGATCGCCTGCCGCGCCGCCTCGGTGGGCATCTGGAAGAGCGGCCCGATGTCGACGTCGAAGCCGATGTCGGCGAAGGCCGACGCGATCACCTTCATCCCGCGGTCGTGGCCGTCCTGACCGAGCTTGCACACCAGCATACGCGGCCGCCGACCCTCCGCCGCCGCGAACTCGTCCACCTCGGCTCGCACCGCGTCGTACTCTTCGTCGCCCTGGGACACGCCGCCGTATACCCCCGTCAAGGTGCGCGTCTCGGGGCGGTGTCGCTCGTAGACCCGCTCGAGCGCGTCGGAGATCTCGCCCACCGTGGCGCGGGCGTGGGCCGCGGCCACCGCGGCCTCGAGGAGGTTGCCCTCGCCGCTGCGCGCCAGGGCTTCGAGGGCGTCGAGGGTGCGCCTCAGCTCGGACTCGTCCCGCTTGGCGCGGAGCCCGGCCAGCCGCTTCACCTGCGCCTCGCGGACGGCGGTGTTGTCGACCACGAAGGTCTCGATGTCGGGCTCCCCGTCGGGCGCCGGGTACTTGTTGACGCCCACGATCACGTCGTCGCCGCGGTCGATCCGCGCCTGACGGCGCGCCGCGCACTCTTCGATCCGGAGCTTGGGCATCCCGGCGTCGATCGCCTGCGCCATCCCGCCGAGCGCCTCCACCTCGGCGATCACCTTGCGCGCCTCCTCGGCGAGCTCGGCGGTGAGACTCTCCATGAAGTAGGAGCCACCAAAAGGGTCGATCGCCGAGGGAATTCCGGTCTCTTCCTGGAGGATCAACTGGGTGTTCCGCGCCACCCGGGCGCTCGTGTCGGTGGGAAGGGCGATCGCCTCGTCGTAGGCGTTGGTGTGGAGCGACTGGGTGCCACCCAGCACCGCCGCCATCGCCTCGACCGTGGTGCGGATCGTGTTGTTCATCGGATCCTGGTAGGTGAGGCTCGCCCCCGAGGTCTGGCAGTGGGTGCGTAGCATCGAGGAACGCGGATCCTGCGGCTCGAACTGCGCCATCAGCTCCGACCAGAGCAGCCGGGCCGCCCGTAGCTTCGCCACCTCCATGTAGAAGTTCATGCCGATCGCGAAGAAGAAGGACAGCCGGGGCGCGAAGACGTCGACGGCCAGCCCCTTCGAGAGCGCGGCGCGCACGTACTCGAGGCCGTCGGCCAACGTGAAGGCCAGCTCGAGGACGGCGTTCGCCCCCGCCTCCTGCATGTGATAGCCGGAGATCGAGATCGAATTGAACTTCGGCATGTGCTGCGCCGTGAACTCGATGATGTCGGCCACGATGCGCATGCTGGGGGTCGGTGGGTAGATGAAGGTGTTCCGAACCATGAACTCCTTCAGGATGTCGTTCTGGATCGTCCCGGCGAGCTTCTCCCGGGGCACGCCCTGCTCCTCCCCGGTGGCGATGAAGCACGCCATCACCGGGAGCACGGCGCCGTTCATCGTCATCGACACCGTCACCTGGTCGAGGGGGATCTCGTCGAAGAGCACCTGCATGTCCTCGACGCTGTCGATCGCCACCCCGGCCTTGCCGACGTCGCCCACCACGCGCTCGTGGTCCGAGTCGTAGCCGCGGTGGGTGGGCAGATCGAAGGCCACCGAGAGCCCCTGCTGCCCCGCCGCCAGGTTGCGCCGGAAGAAGGCGTTGGTCTCCTCCGCGGTGGAGAAGCCACCGTACTGACGAATCGTCCAGGGCCGGTTGGCGTACATCGTCGCCCGCGGCCCGCGCAGGTAGGGCGCCGAGCCCGGCACCGTGTCGAGATGCGCGAGCCCGTCGAGGTCTGCCGCGGTGTAGAGCGGCTTGATCGGGATCCCTTCGGGCGTCTCCCAGACGAGGTCGTCTACGGGCTTGCCGCGGAGCTCTTTCTCCGCGGCCGTCTTCCATCGTTCGAGATCGGCTTTCGCCATTACATCGCTCTCCGGTACTTGCCGCCGACCTCGAAGAGGGCGTCGCTGATCTGACCGAGGCTCGCGACCTTGACGGTCTCCATCAGCTCCTCGAAGACGTTGCCGTCGCTGGTCGCCACCTGCTGCAACCGCGCGAGTGCTGCGGCGCACGCGGCGTCGTTGCGCTCGTGGAAGCGGTGGAGGTTGTCGAGCTGCTGCTGCTTTTCTTCCTCGCTCGAGCGGATGAGGTCGGTGGTCTCGCCCTCGGCCTCCTCGCCGGCGTCGGCGCCGAGGAAGGTGTTCACGCCCACGATGGGGAGCTCGCCGTTGTGCTTGAGGGCCTCGTAGTGGAGGCTCTCGTCCTGGATCTTGCCGCGCTGGTAGAGCGTCTCCATCGCGCCGAGCACCCCGCCGCGATCCGAGAGACGCTCGAACTCCTGGAGCACCGCCTCTTCCACCAGATCCGTGAGCTCGTCGATCAAGTACGCCCCCTGGGTGGGGTTCTCGTTCTTGGTGAGCCCGAGCTCCCGGTTGATGATGAGCTGGATCGCCACCGCCCGACGCACCGACTCCTCGGTGGGCGTGGTGATCGCCTCGTCGTAGGCGTTGGTGTGGAGCGAGTTGCAGTGGTCCTGGATCGCCGTCAACGCCTGGAGGGTGGTGCGGATGTCGTTGAACGAGATCTCCATCGCGTGGAGCGACCGCCCCGAAGTCTGGATGTGGTACTTGAGCTTCTGGCTGCGTTCCGAGGCGCCGTAGAGCTCGCGCAGCGCCACCGCCCAGATCCGCCGCGCCACCCGGCCGATCACGCTGTACTCGGCGTCGAGCCCGTTGCTGAAGAAGAACGAGAAGTTGGGCGCCACCGCGTCCACGTCCATCCCACGCGAGGCGTAGTACTCGAGGAAGGTGAAGCCGTTGGCCAGGGTGAAGGCCAGCTGGCTGATCGGATTCGCCCCCGCCTCGGCCATGTGGTAGCCCGAGATCGAGACCGAGTAGAAGTTCCGCACCTGCTGGTCGACGAAGTACTGCTGGACGTCGCCCATCATGCGCAGCGCAAACTCGGTGGAGAAGATGCAGGTGTTCTGGGCCTGGTCTTCCTTCAGGATGTCGGCCTGCACGGTGCCGCGCACCGTGCGCAACACGTCGGCCTTGATCCGGGCGTAGGTCTCCGGGTCGACGGCGCGGTCGCCGGGGATCCCGAGTAGCCCGAGCCCCAGGCCGCTGTGTCCGTCCGGGGTATCGCCCGCGTAGACCGGGAGCGAGCCGTTGCCGTGGCGCGCGCGGACGTCCTCGAGCTGCCCGGTCTCGCGCAGGTGCTTCTCCACCTGCTGGTCGATCGCGGCGTTCATGAAGAAGGCCAGCACCATCGGCGCCGGGCCGTTGATCGTCATCGACACCGAGGTCGTGGGCTCGCACAGGTCGAAGCCCGAATAGAGCTTCTTGGCGTCGTCGAGGGTGCACACCGAGACCCCCGAGTTCCCGATCTTCCCCCAGATATCGGGGCGCGGGTCGGGTTCGCGGCCGTAGAGCGTGACGCTGTCGAAAGCGGTCGAAAGCCGCGCCACGCCGACCCCGGAGGCCACCAGGTGAAAGCGGCGGTTGGTGCGCTCGGGCGTGCCCTCGCCGGCGAACATCCGCGTCGGATCCTCGCCCTCGCGTTTGAAGGGAAACACGCCCGCCGTGTACGGGAAGGCCCCGGGAACGTTCTCCTTGGCGAGGAAGCGGCTCACCCCGCCCCACTCGGTCTCCCGCGGGACCGCCACCTTGGGCACCTGGTTGCCCGAGAGCGTCTCGATGTGGTTCGTGACCGGAATCTCCCGGTCGCGGACCCGGTAGGACTGGGTCTCGGCGCGATAGCGCTCCTGGAGCGCCGGCCAGTCGGCCAGCTCGCCGCGTCGCGGCGCCGGGATCTCCTCGAGGAGCGCGTTGTAGCGACGGCGTAGCGCGACGACGCCGGCCTCGGCGGCGCCCTCCTCCACGGCCTCGCTCGCGTAGGGCGCGAGGCCCTCGGGCACGGCGTCGCCCAGCTCGCCGAGGGTGCGACCCAACGCCCAGGCGCTCGAGGCGCGGTCGGCCTCGCGCTCGCTGCTCTGGTGGTAGCCCCGCACGGCCTCCGCGATCTCGGCCAGGTAGCGGCGACGCTTCGGGGGCACCAACGCGGGGGTGCGCTCGATCTGCAGCCGTTCGCTGCGATCCGGAGCGAACGCGTCGCCGCTGGCCTCGGCCACCCGGCCGGCCAGTGCCTGGTAGAAGGTCTCGGTGCCGGCGTCGTTGAAGCGGCTGGCGATCGTCGCGTAGACCGGCACCGACGCGTCGGGCTCGTGCTGGGCGTTGTGGTTGCGCTTCCACTGTTTGCGCACGTCGCGCAACGCGTCCTCGGCCCCGTGCCGGTCGCTCTTGTTGAGCACCACCACGTCCGCCAGGTCGATCATATCGATCTTTTCGAGCTGGGAGGGTGCGCCGTACTCGGGGGTCATCACGTACACCGACACGTCGGCGAGCTCGATGATCTCGGAATCGCTCTGCCCGATCCCGGCGGTCTCGACGATGATCAGGTCGAAGTGCGCAGCCTGGAGCACCGAGGCCGCGTCGCGCACGGCCTTCGACATCGCGAGGTGCGCCTGGCGGGTGGCGAGGGAGCGCGCGAAGACGGCCTCGCCCTCGATCGCGTTCATCCGGATCCGGTCGCCGAGGAGGGCACCCCCGGAGCGACGGCGCGTGGGGTCGACGAGGAGACACCCGATCCGCATGTCGGGGTGGTCGCGGCGCAGCCGGCGGATCGTCTCGTCGACGACGCTCGACTTCCCGGCGCCGCCGGTGCCGGTGAAGCCGATCACCGGCGCCGCGGGACCCTTGCGCGCGGCCCCGAGGGCCAACCGCACCCGCTCGAGCTCGGCGCCCTCGCGGGTCTCTTCGAGCCAGGTGATGGCCCGCGCCACCTCGGTGGCGTGGTCCGGGGAGAGCTGCGCGAGCAGCGCGTCGATCTCCGCCGGCGGGCGCTCGGCCGATTCCTCGAGGATCATATCGATCATGCCGTCGAGGCCGAGAGAGCGGCCGTCTTCCGGGCTGAAGATCCGCGCCACCCCGCTCTGGTGGAGCTCGGCGATCTCTTCGGGGACGATCACGCCCCCACCGCCGCCGTACACGCGGATGTGTCCCGCGCCGCGCTCGGCCAGCCGATCGACGAGATATTTGAAGTATTCCATGTGCCCGCCCTGATAGGACGAGACACACACCGCGTGGGCGTCTTCTTCGACGGCGGCGTCCACCACCTCGTCCACCGAGCGATCGTGCCCGAGGTGGATCACCTCGGCGCCGTGGCTCTGGAGCAGCCGGCGGATGATGTTGATCGACGCGTCGTGCCCGTCGAAGAGCGACGCGGCGGTCACCACGCGGACACGCGACGGAAACTCGGGAGCGGCGGAAAGCTGGGCTTCGGCGGAACTCATTCGGCCTCGTCCTCCTGCGCCGCGAGCACCTGGATGCGGCTCGCGACGTGGGCTCGGTACTTCTCGATCTGATCGCGCAGCATCGTCAGCTCGGCGATGCGGCTCTCGAGGTCGCCCTGTCGGCGCTCGAGGACATCTTCCAGGTGGGAGAGCATCGCACGGGTCGAGCCGCCGATGGCGTAGACCGCGTTGAGCTCGCGGATTTCCGCGAGGCTGAGCCCCATCGCCTTGAGGCGACCGATGAACGCCAGCCGTTCGAGCTCGTCGTCACCGTAGACGCGCCGTCCCCCGGACCGTCGCCGCACGCCCGGGAGCAAGCCCTGCTCCTCGTAGTAGCGGATGGTCCGGGCGGAGAGCCCCGTCACCTCGCACACGGCACCGATCCCGAGGGCGTCGTCGGCTCCGTTTCCGGGCGGCGCCTTGGATGTCTCCATACGGAAAGCATCGACAGTTTGCCACCTTACGTCAAGTGAGAATCGCCGCCCCGATCGATGCGACACCGACCGGCAACTTCGCCATCAACCCCTTGAAACGGAATGGACTACCGATCGGCGGCGGATTCCCTCGAGCGACGCCGGAGGGCACGGACCATCCGGATCGCGTCCTCCCGGCCGGCGTAGTAGCCGGGGATCCGACCCTCCGCCCGATACCCCATCCGCTCGTAGAAGGCCCGGGCGCCCGCGCTCGTCGCCCGCACCTCGAGGCCGATCCCGTCGATCCCGCCCCGCCGCGCCACGACCTCGAGCCAGTCCAGCAGGGAGGCGGCGATCCCGCAGCGGCGGTGGGCGGGGTCGACCGCGAGAAGCACCAGGTGGGCGAGGGAGCGGCGCCACACGAAGCTCATCACGGCGAAGCCCACGAGGCCGTCGCCCCGGCGCGCGGTGATCACCGAGGTGTCGGCGTCGCGCACCCGCTCGAGCAGCGCGTGGGGTCTCCAGCGCCAGGCGAGACCGCGCTCGATCCAGTCCCTCGACATCTCCGCGAGACGCGGGCACTCCCGGGGCCGCGCCAGCTCGATGCGGAGCGCCGGATCCACCGAGCGGCCTCGGGCCCGCCCGGCCCTAGGCGAGGGCCGGCGTCGCGGTGTCGCGCCCCGAGCGCAGCAACGCGCCCGAGCGCGCCTCGGTCAGCGCGCCCTTGTGCACCAGCTCGACTCCGTTCACGAGCACGTGCTCGATGCCCTGGGACTCGCCGTAGAGCCGCGACGCACCCGCCGGCAGGTCGCGCCGGGTGTGGATCGGGCCCGGGCCAATCGTGTCGAGGTCGAAGACGACGACGTCTGCGCAGCTCCCTTCTACCAGACGGCCGCGGCCCTTCAGGCCGTAGAGCTGCGCCTGCACGTCGGTGATCAGGTGGATCGCCTCTTCGATCGGCAGGATGCCGCGTTCGCGCACGGCCTCGGCCAGCATGCCGCTCGTGAAGTGGAAGGTCGCGAGGATGTCGAGGTGCGCCCCGGCATCGGAGCCACCGATGATGGCGCGCTTGTCGCGCCACACCTCGAGGCGGGCCTCCCAGTCGGCCTGCTCGGTGCCCCGGGTCGGTAGCTCGAGCACGGTACGCAGTTCGTCGGCCACGACGATGTCGAGGAGCGCGTCGAAGGGCGTCTTCGCCTCCTGCTCGGCGATCTCGCCGATCGTGTGGCCCACATAGCTCGCGTCGGCGCCAAAGGTCTCGCGCACGGTGATGTTCTGCCACTTGGCGAGACCGCGGAAGGCGCTGGGCTGGTTGGCGTGGTCGTCGAGACGACGCCGCTCTTCGGGTTTCGCGAACACCTGCACGCGCTCCTCGAGGGGCAGCGCCATGGTGGCCTTCCAGTCGCCCGGAAGCGCGTCGAGCACCATCCCCGTCGCGAAGTTCACGCGCGCCTCCACCGGGATGGGGATGGTGAGGGCCACCACCTTGCCCCCGTGCTCTGCGGCGTGGTCCCCGCCGCGGAGCTGGCGTTTGCAGCCCTCGAGGTTGCGCGCGGTCACCGGGAGCAGGTTCCAGTTGAGGGGACGTTGCGCCGCGGTCGACATCGCGGTCATGAGCTCGAACTGCTCGTCGCCAAAGCGACCCACCGCGGGGATGAACTCGATCGAGGTGCCGGGTGCGTCGCGCAGCACGCCGCAGAGCTCGACGAGCTCCTCGCGGGTGGCGTAGCGCGAGGGCACCATCTCGCCGTCGCCGTCGTTGTGGGTGTTGGCCCAGGAGGACGAGAACCCGATCGCCCCCGCCTCGAGACACTCGCGCAACGTGCGCTTCAGCCGCTCGAGGGTCTCGGCGTCCGCGGGCCCGGCGTTCGCGGCCGGCCCCATCACCACACGCCGGATCGCCGAGTGACCCGCCATGAACCCGGCGTTCACCGCGAGGGTGCCGTCGAGCTTGTCGAAGTAGTCACCGGTCGTCTTCCAGTCCCAGGGCACCCCGGCGTTGAGCGCCTCGAGGGGAATGCCCTCGACCCGCGCCAGCATCGTCGAGAGGTAGTCGGCTTCGCTCGCCACCAGCGGCGCGATCGAGAAGCCGCAGTTCCCCGCGAGCACCGTCGTCACGCCGTGGAGCGGCGAGGGGCTCGCCGTCCCGTCCCAGAAGAGCTGCGCGTCGTAGTGGGTGTGGACGTCGATGAAGCCCGGCGTCACGAAGCGGCCGGTGGCGTCGATCGTGCGCTCGGCGGGCTCGGTGAGCCCCCCCGGCTCTCGGATCGACGCGACCCGCCCGTCGCGCACCCCCAGATCGGCGCGCCGCGGCGCCGCCCCCGTCCCGTCGACCAAGGTCCCACCAACCATCGC
>JANQRO010000550.1 GCA_028284525.1 Myxococcota bacterium
GGAACCCCGCCGTGATCGCCGACAACGTGGGCGACAACGTCGGCGACTGCGCCGGCATGGCCGCCGACCTCTACGAGACCTACGCGGTGACCGCGGTCGCCGCGATGCTCCTCGCGAACCTGCTCTTCCCCGAGAGCAAGGCGATGTTCGTGTACCCGCTGGGCATCGGGGCGATCGCCATCATCGGGACCCTCATCGCGCTGCGCTTCGTCTCGATCGACGAGCCGCCGGAAGGCGAGCAGCCCGCGGTGATGAGCGCCATGTATCGCGGCTTGGGGATCGCCACCGCGATCACCCTGGTGCTGCTGTTCGTGCTCCACCTCTTTTTGGACATTCCCGAGGCGACGGTGGCCGGGCGTCCGATCGGCGGCGGCGGCCTGTGGCTCTGCGCGGCCCTCGGCGGCGTCGTCACCGCGGTGATGATGTGGATCACCGACGTCTACACCGGCGACGGCTCGAAGTACGTCTCGCGGATCGCCGACGCCTCCGTCGGTGGCCACGCGACCAACATCATCTCCGGGCTCGCGGTCGGGATGCAGGCCACCGTGATCCCGGTGATCGTGATCGTCATCGCGATGCTCGTCTGCTACTGGGCTGCCGGGCTCTTTGGCGTGGCGATCGCGGCGATGAGCATGCTCTCCCTCGCCGGCATCGTGGTGGCGATCGACGCCTACGGGCCGATCACCGACAACGCCGGCGGGATCGCCGAGATGGCCGAGATGGGCGACGAGGTGCGCAACGTCACCGATCCCCTCGACGCGTTCGGCAACACCACCAAGGCCGTGACCAAGGGCTACGCGATCGCCTCGGCGGGGCTCGCCGCCGTGGTGCTCTTCGCGACCTTCATCCAGGATCTGATCCACTACGCCCACGTCGAGGGGGTGAAGCTCGACACGAGCTTCGACCTCTCGAACACCCACGTGCTGGCCGGACTCTTCATCGGGGCGATGATCCCCTTCCTCTTCGCCTCCCTCGCCATGGAGGCGGTGGGGCGCGCCGGGGGCAAGGTCGTCGAAGAGGTGCGTCGCCAGTTCCGCGAGATCAGCGGGATCATGGAGGGCACCGCGCGGCCCGACTACCGCACCTGTGTCGACATCGTGACCCAGAGCGCGCTCCGCGAGATGATCCTGCCGGCGCTGATCCCGGTAGTCGTGCCGGTGCTGGTCGGCGTGGTCCTCGGAGCGAAGGCGCTGGGCGGGCTGTTGATCGGCTCGATCGTGGCCGGCGTGTGTGTGGCGCTCTCGATGACGACGGGTGGCGCGGCCTGGGACAACGCCAAGAAGTTCATCGAGTCGGGGGCGCACGGGGGCAAAGGCTCGGAGGCGCACAAGGCGTCGGTCACCGGCGATACCGTGGGCGATCCCTACAAGGACACCGCGGGGCCGGCGATCAATCCGATGCTCAAGCTCGTGAACATCGTCGCTCTGATCATCATTCCGATTCTGGTGTAGCTCCGTCGCGTCTCCTCGGGGCGCGAGAGGGACGGGGATTTCCTGGTTGCAATGGCTCGGCCGCGCTCGGGGCTGGGTGTTGCGCGTGGGGCGCGATGCCGCGCGGAGATCGAGGCGGCCTGCGCTGGAGTTGCTCCCAGAGAATCCCCGTCCCTCTCGCGCGCGTCCGTTGTGGCTTCGGTCTGGTCCCCGTCTTGCGACCTAGTCGCTGTTGGGCCCGGTGAGCTTCGCGCTGGTCGCCGTCCATGCGCGCACCGAGGTTTACGAACGAGTCTCGTCCGCTTCGGCACCTCGTGTCTGGAGTGGCGATGGGGCGTGGTCGCTTGCGCCAAAGGGCAAGACCGCAGTCGCTCCGCGTTGCGTCGTCGTCCGTCAGAGCCGCGGCGGCGCGGACCAGGTGCGCAACGCGTCGGCGTAGGCGGGGCGGTCTTTTTCCGCAAGCGCGAGAGAGCAGCCGCGAATGAAACAGTGAAGTTCCGCTCCGGACGCCCGATCCGGATAACCCGAGAGCACTCTCTCAAGATGATCGAGGGTGGCGTTGCGGTCGGTCATGGTCTTGCCACCTAACTCTCTCCTACAACGCCGTGAGCTGGGGGACCTCTTTCCAGAACTCGGGGTCGTGGCCGTAGAAGATGGTGGCGCCCTGGGATTGGAGGGTCCGGAGCTTCTTCAGGGATTCGATCATGGCGTCGCGGTCGTGGAGGATGCCGGGGAGGTGGAGATCTTCGAGGCTGCGGCGGAGGTAGCAGCAGTCGCCACAGAGGACGACTTCGCCGGACTCGAGCTTGACGCGGAGCGACTGGTGGCCGGGGGTGTGGCCGTAGGTGGGCATGCAGACGACGCTGCCGTCGCCGAAGAGGTCGTGCTCGCCGTCGATCAGCAGGAGGTCCTGACCGAGGTCGAAGTCGGCGGGGTTGTAGCCGTTGTAGCGGCGGAGCTTCTCGTCCTGGGTGGCCTCCCACTCCGGGCGCTGGACGACGACCCGGGCGTTGGGGACCTGGGCGTTGCCGCCGGCGTGGTCGAAGTGGAGGTGGGAGTTCACGACGTAGTCGATCCGCCCGGGGTCGGTGTCGAGGCTCTCGAGCCGGGCGCCCACCTCCTCGCCGGCAGAGAAGTCGAAGGCGAAGAACTGGGCGATCTTGCCGAGGCGCTTTCCCGGGTCGGTCTGGGTGTCGACGTGGAGACCCGAGTCGAAGATCGCGGTGCCCTTGGGGTGGCGGATCAGGTAGCTCGGCACCGGCACCTGGAGACGCCCGCTCTCGCCTTCGAGGAGCGTTCCGAGGTCCATCTCGAGCCGGCCACAGGTCATCGCAAAGAGTTCCACCATGCTCGCGTCTCCTCGTCCGAGGCCCTCCGACGACGCCGTCGGCGGCGATTGCGGAGGCCAATTTCCTCCAATATTCTCCGCACTTTAGCGCAGTGCACCGCAGCGCTTTCGATGCCCTGGCGAGGTCGGGAAGGGCTGTGATTCGGCACGATTTCCACAAGCTCCGACGGCTCCCTCCCTACGTCTTCAGCGAGGTGAACGAGCTCAAGCAATCGGCTCGCTCCCGCGGCGAGGACGTCATCGACCTCGGGATGGGGAACCCCGACCTGCCCACACCGCCCCACGTCATCGAGAAGATCACCGAGACCGCGCACAACCCCCGCACCCACCGCTACTCGGCGTCGCGTGGGGTCCCCAATCTGCGCTCCGCGATCTGCGAGTGGTACGACCGGCTCTTCGGTGTCGAGCTCGACCCGGACCGCGAGGCCCTGGCGGTGATCGGGAGCAAGGAGGGGCTCGCCCATTTCGTGCTGATGACGATCGGGCCCGGCGACGTCGTCCTCTGCCCCGATCCGAGCTACCCGATCCACAGCTACTCGGTGACGATCGCGGGGGGCGACCTCCGGATGGTGCCGATGGAGCCCGAGGCGGACTTCTTCGAACGGATGGAACGCGCGATGTCGCGGACCTGGCCCAAGCCGAAGATGCTGCTGATCAGCTTCCCCCACAATCCGACCACCCACGTGGTCGACCTCGAGTTCATGACGCGGGTCGTCGCGTTCGCCCGGGCCAACGACCTGATGGTGCTCCACGACTTCGCCTACGCCGAGATCTGCTTCGACGGCTACCGCCCCCCGAGCATCCTCCAGGTGCCCGGCGCGCGGGAGGTGGCGATCGAGTTCACCTCGCTCTCCAAGAGCCACTCGATGTCGGGGTGGCGCGTGGGCTTTGCGGCGGGCAACCCGGAGATGATCCACGCCCTGGCGCGGATCAAGAGCTACCTGGACTACGGCATCCCGACGCCGATCCAGGTGGGCGCGATCACCGCGCTGCGCGGGCCCCAGGACTGCGTCGCCGAAGCCGTCGAGACCTACCGGGGCCGGCGGGACGTCCTGATCGACGGGCTCTGCGCCCCGGGTCCCGGCGCTTGGGAGATCCCCAAGCCCCTGGCCACGATGTTCGTGTGGGCGAAGATCCCGCCGCCCTTCGAGGGGATCGGTTCCCTCGAGTTCTCCAAACGGCTGCTCCAGGAGGCCAAGGTGGCGGTGTCTCCGGGCATCGGCTTCGGGGAGTCCGGCGACGACGCGGTGCGCTTCGCGCTCGTGGAGAACCGCCACCGGATCCGTCAGGCGGTGCGCGGCATCCGCCGTTTCTTGCGGGAGGCCGGAGGATGAGCGGGCGCGACGAGATCGGGGTCGGGCTGATCGGACTCGGGACGATCGGGACCGGCGTCGCCAAGGTGCTGCAGCGCAACGCCGCCGAGATCGAGGCGCGGCTGGGCTGCCCGCTGCGTCTGGTGCGGATCGCCGACCTCGACACCGAACGCGACCGCGGCGTGTCCCTCGACGGGATCCGTTTCGACAGCGACGCCGAGGGGCTGATCGACGACCCCGGCGTCGACCTCGTGGTCGAGCTGATCGGGGGCTACGACGTCGCCCAACGCCTGATCACCCGGGCGCTCTCGGCGGGGAAGTCGGTCGTCACCGCCAACAAGGCGTTGCTGGCGCTGCACGGCAAAGCGCTCTTCGACGCCGCCGAGAAGGGCGGCGCCGACATCGCCTTCGAGGCGAGCGTCGGCGGCGGGATCCCGATCCTCCGCTCGCTGCGCGAGGGCCTCAACGCCAACCGCATCGAGTCGGTACGCGGCATCATCAACGGCACCACCAACTACATCCTCACCGAGATGGAGCGCGGCGGGGAGGACTTCGAGGTGGTGCTGAAGCGCGCCCAGGAGCTCGGCTACGCCGAGGCCGACCCGAGCTTCGACGTCGACGGGATCGACGCCGCCCACAAGATCACCCTCCTGGCCGCGATGGCCTTTGGCGCCGAGCTCACCTTCGAGGAGGTCCCCACCGAGGGGATCGGACAGATCGAACCGATCGACATCGACGCCGCCGCCGAGTTCGGCTTCCGGATCAAGCTCCTCGCCATCACCAAGCTCCACCGCGAAGGGGGCGAGCCGCGGCTCGAGGTGCGGGTACACCCGACGATGGTGCCCGCGAGCAGCCTGCTGGCGAAGGTCGACGGCTCGATGAACGCGGTCGCGGTCGCCGGGGACGCCGTGGGCCCGACCCTCTTCTACGGCGCCGGCGCCGGCGAGCTCCCCACCGCGAGCGCGGTGGTGGCCGACCTGATCGAGCTCGCGCGGGAGCGCCGCCGCGCCCAGGTGGGGCGCGTGGCGCCGCTCTCGTACCTGCCCCACACCATGCGGCCGCTGCCGCTCTTGCCCCTCGGCGAGCTCGAAGGACGCGCTTACCTGCGTTTCCAGGTGCTCGACCGCCCGGGGGTGCTGGCACAGATCGGGGCGTTGCTGGGCGACCAGGGGATCAGCATCGAGTCGTTGATCCAGAAGGGCAGGGCGGAACCCGGGGGCTCGGTGCCGGTGCTCGTCCTGACCCACCCCGCGTCCGAGGCGGCGATCCGCCGGGCGCTCGACGGCATCGATCAGCTCCCCGACGTCGCCGCCCCGACCCGCTTCGTGCGGATCGAGGAAGACCTCTGATGGCCGACCCGCGCGCCTGGTTCGCGTCGATCGCCGACCCCGAGGAGCGCTACCCGCTCGACGAAGTCGTCTACACGGGACGCGACGGCTCGCTGCTCCAGGTGGTCCACGACCACGACGCCCTGGCCGCGACCTCCGGCGCGGAGTGGAAGCGGATCTTCGAGACGCGCGCCCACCGCAACGAGTGGCCCTACGGCTCGGGGGTCTGGGGCAAGAAGGAGTGGGTCTGCCCGGAGATCGACGACGAGAACATCATCTCGATGTACGAGGGCCACACCAACCTCTTCTGGGCCGAGCGCTACGGTCGCGAGCTCGGTCTCGACGACCTGTGGATCAAGCTCTGTGGCAACTCGCACACCGGGTCCTTCAAGGACCTCGGCATGACGGTGCTCGTGTCGATGGTGAACGAGATGCGCGCCCGCGGGAAAGCGGTGCGCGCGGTGGCCTGCGCCTCCACCGGGGACACCTCGGCGGCGCTCTCGGCCTACGCGGCGGCGGCCCAGATCCCCGCGATCGTGTTCCTGCCCCGCGGCAAGGTCTCGGTGGCCCAACTGATCCAGCCCGTCGCCAACGGAGCGATCGTCTTCGCCCTCGACAGCGACTTCGACGGGTGCATGGAGATCGTGCGGGAGGTGGCGGATCGCGACGGCATCTACCTGGCCAACTCGATGAACAGTCTGCGGATCGAAGGGCAGAAGACCGTCGGGATCGAGATCATCCAGCAGTTCGACTGGGAGGTGCCCGACTGGATCGTCATCCCCGGTGGCAACCTCG
This sequence comes from Myxococcota bacterium, assembly GCA_028284525.1. Taxonomy (GTDB): domain Bacteria; phylum Myxococcota_A; class UBA9160; order UBA9160; family PR03; genus JANQRO01. The sequence goes on from JANQRO010000550.1 coordinate 6,215, forward strand.
GCAACGTGTCGGCCCTCGCCAAGGGGATCCAGATGATGCTCGACTTCGGGCTCATCGAGCGCAAGCCGCGCATCGCCGTCGCCCAGGCGGAGCACGCCAACCCGCTCTATCTGGCCTACCGGCGCGGCTTCGAGACCTTCGAGCCGATCCACGCCCGGCCGACCCTGGCTTCGGCGATCCAGATCGGCAACCCCGTGTCCTACCAGAAGGCGGTCGCGGCCCTGCGCGCCTTCGACGGCGTCGTCGAGCAGGCCAGCGAGCAGGAGCTGGTCGATGCCACCGTCCACGCCGACCGCACCGGTCTCTTCAACTGCCCCCACACCGGGGTGGCGCTCGCGGCGCTGCGCAAGCTGGTCGCCCGGGGTGAGATCCGGCGCGGCGACCGGGTCGTCGTGGTCTCGACGGCCCACGGTCTCAAGTTCGTCGACTACAAGGTGCGCTACCACCGGGGCGCGCTCGACACGATCGACAGCGAGTTCGCCAACCCGCCGATCGAGCTCCCCGCCGACTACGGCCAGGTGCGGGATCGGCTGATGCGCGAGATCGACCTGCGCTTTCCGGAGTAGGGGATGTTCACCGGGATCATCGAGCACGTGGGTCGTGTCCGGGCGCTCCGGCGCGGCGAGGAGGTGGTGACCTTCGAGATCGACGCCGGGCCGGTCTCCGAAGACGTTCCGATCGGCGCCAGCGTGGCGGTGAACGGGGCCTGTCTCACCGTGACCCGCTCGGAGACCGGTGTGCTGGTCTTCGACGCGATCCCGGAGACCCTCGAGCGCACCGCCCTCGGCGGGCTCGGGGGGCTCCGGGCTCGCGTCGAGG
>JANQRO010000570.1 GCA_028284525.1 Myxococcota bacterium
AGCCACTTCCTCGGGCCCCACCACCGTCTCGCGGCGGGGCGCACCGAGTACGAGTGGGCTCCGGGACGCTCCCTCGTCGTCCCCCTCGGCGCCAACTGCGCCTACCGCCGCGAGGTGTTCGCCCGGATCCGCTACGACCCCGCCCTCGGCCCCAACCGCGCCACCGGACTGCGCGGCGGCGAGGACACCCTCCTCGCCGTCGAGCTGCTCCGCGCCGGCGAGCGCATCCTCTACGTCCCGGAGGCCCGAGTCGGCCACCCGGTCGATCCCGAGCGGATGGACGCGGCCTTCGTGGCGCGTTGCTACTACGCCCAGGGCCTCGAGAGCGCGGCGTTGCGCTCGCGGGGCTACGGGCGCGGCGTTCCCCCCGCCGCCGCCCTGGCGCGCAAGCTCGCCCGCGCCGAACGCCGGGTGCGGTGGCTGCGCTGGCTCGGACCCGCGGCCTCGCGCCGGGCGCGCTTCGAACGCGAATATCGGCGCGGGCTCGTCCGGGGCCTCGCGGGCGAACGCGCGGTATCGCCGCCGGCGCCCTCCTCCGCGTAGGCCGCTAGGAGCCCGGCCAACCCGCCGTCTGGGCGCGGCGCGCGCTGCGCACCAGCCCGCCGGCCGCGCGGCGCAGCGCGCGGACCCCACCGCTCGCGCGAGCCGCCGCGGCGTAGAGGGCCGGGGGGCGAAGCCGAGCGCCCTTGAACTCGCCACCGAGCACCCCGTCCGGCCGGAAGTGCCGGAATGGGACGCCGAAGGTGGCCTGGTCGTAGCCGTACATCAGCGCCCCCTCCCGGTCGCGGGGCGGAAGGTCCGCGGCCACCGCGTCGAAGGCGGCCTCGACGCTCTCCGGCAGGTAGGTCGATCCCAGGTCGCGGTAGAAGCACGATCCGAGCAGCACCGAGGGTTTCCCCCAGTACGCAGCCTCGATGCCCACGGTCGAGCCGAAGGACACGACCTTGTCGCTCGCGCGGAGCAGGTCGTAGCTGTTCACGGGTGACTCGGGGGGGAGCACGGTCACGAACTCGGAGGCAAGGCCGCGCAGCAACCGGGTGCTCCGGTTGTCGAGCCCGATCTGGTTGGGGTGGAGCCGCAGGTAGAGGCGGAGATCGCGGCGGCGCCCGGCGAGCGCCGCGCACAGTTCGCGCACGGCGTCGGCCTGGTCGTCGAAGAGCGGGCCACTCCACTCCTTGCCGATCGCCGCGCACTCCTCCTCGGAGGAGACGTAGAGCGCCACGTTGTGGCGCCCGGCATCCCAATCGGGGGGCAGGGTGCCGGCCTCCTGGTGACCGCTGTAGGAGAACCAGTTGGGGATCACCCCGTGCGCCCGGCGCGCGTACCAGGCATCGGCCAGGGCGACCTTGTCGGCACGGGGCACCTGGGGGTCGGCCCACGCGCGGCGGATGCGGGCGTCGTTGTAGGCGATGTCGTGGGGCAGAGTGCCCTCGTAGAGGGCGTAGTGGTCGAGGTCGCAGCCCCGTTCGTGCACCGCGCACGCGACGCCGAGCTGCTGGCAGGCGCGGAGTGCGCCGCGCATCGGAGCGACCCGTCCGTTGAAGAGGTAGACCCGGTCGGCGCCCGTCGCCGCGACGGCGCGGCGGGTGGCGAGATAGCTCTGCACCGCGCCGCGCAGCAGACCGGCGACGAGCCGCCGTCGCTTCGCGTCACGATCCACCGAGACGTCGGCGTCGCGCAACGCCGAGATCAACGACGAGAGCGCCGCGAGGCCGAGGTCGGCACCGTCGAACTCGAAGACCCGCAGGGCTGCCGGGCTCTCGAAGCGCGTCGGGAGCGCCGCGATGCGCTCGCGGTCGACCGCTTCGAGGACGTCTCGTATGCGGTACACCGCGACCGGTCCCGACAAGCGGGCGAGACCCGCCCGACGCCGCCCGATGCACGCGAAGCACTGGTCGCGTTTGTGATACTTGTTGGTGTCGCAGGTGGGCAGGTCGCGCTCGCAGACCAGCATGCTCACCCGGTCGCCGGCCTCGAGATGGCGCTCGGCGATCTCGAGATCGGTCTCCAGATGCGGCGTCCACAGCGCATAGGGCGCCACGATCAACACGTGCACGGATCCCACCCCCGGGCGCGGAACCTAGCGAACGGTGGACGCGGCGAGCTGCGCGAGGCGCGGGTCGGCTAGATCGCCTCGCGCTCCAGGTAGGCGACGACCGCGTCGTGGAGGGGCGGCAGCGATTTGTAGCCGTGGAGGGCGGAGTCCATGCTGCGCAACGCTCCGACCAGGCCCGCGGCGGCGGTGGGCTCCGCGCACAGCGAGCGGAGCCGGCGCCGGTGGACGCGGATCGTGAAGAGGATGGCGTCGCTCGTCTCGAAGCGGCGCAGGGTCTGACGCTCGATGCGAATCCACACGGTGTCGCCGGCGTTCTCGGGGGTCACCGCGGTGGCCGGGCGCGGCGCGCCGTCGCGGAGTGGCTGGAAGAGATCGGGACGGTCGCTGAGCGACCAGTTGACCCGCCACACGGTGCGGCCCGTCGGCATCGCGTCGAAGAAACGATCGGCGGAGTGCGCGAGGGTCTCGGCGTAGCCCGGGACGGGCGCGTGGATGTCGGTGAGCGGAAGCCCCAGCTTGGACGGGAGGTTCCACCGGGTGGGAAAACACACCGACCCGGCGCTCAAACGCCAGGCCCCGTCCCAGCGCTCCATTACGCACAGGTCTTCCTGCACCCAGCGCGAAGCGCACTCGAGGGGTGGCCGATCGGGTGTCTCGAGGGGCAGCGTCGCCCCGAGGACCGCCACCTCGAGCCCGTCGCCGCGGCGGCGGTAGAGCTCGGGGTGACGCGCGCACAGATGCTCGGCGAGGACGTCGCGAATCTCCCGCTGGGCCGGGAGCGAGCGGGGCTCCTCCACGTAGACCTGGGGGCGGTGCGCGGCGAAGAGCCGCTCCTTCTCGCGGAGCTCGTCGCCCAGGTGCTCGTCGATCTCGATCCACGGCTCCTCGGCCCCCAGCACCGAGAGCCCCATCGTGAGGCGATGGGGCGTCTTGAAGGGATGGTCCGCGGCGCGAGAACGGGTCACAGGAGGAGCATCGGCGGCACCCGGCTCCTGCGCCAGCCGTGCGGCCTCGAGTCGTCCGCCAGCCGTGCCGGCGCTCTCGCTCCCGCTACGAGAAGTGGGGCATCACCTCGTTGGCGAAGAGCTCCACCGAGCGCATCGCGATCTCGCCGCGGATGCCGGGCATGTGCATCCAGCAGATCATCTCGCTCGGGTCGACCTCCGCCTCGTAGCGCCGGATCTGCTCGATGGCGAAGTCGGGGTCGCCGATGATGTAGCGGTCCTTGAAGGTGTCGAAGCTCACCTGGGTCGCGTCGGTGATGACGCTGCCGTCGTCGCTGCGCAGCACCCGGTCACCCGCCGCAGAGGCGGCGCCGTAGAGCTCGGTGAAGAGGTAGTTCACTCCGGGCGCCGCCAGCTTCTCGGCTTCGGTCTTGGTATTCGCGACGAAGACCTGTCGGATCAGCGGTCGCTCGGGGATCTCCCAGCCCTCCTCGCGCGCGGCGTCTTCGTAGATCTGGTAGTGCTCCTTCAGCTCGGCGATGCCGTGACGGGGCGACATGATCTGCACCGCGCGGCGCTTTACCGCACGCCGCAGCGACGACTTGGCCGAGACCCCGTACCAGAGCGGCGGGTGGGGAGCCTGCATCGGCTTCGGGGTGAGCTGGGTGTCGGGCACCCGGTAGAAATCGCCCTCGAAGGAGAAGCGCTCCTCGGTCCAGGCGCGGGTCATGAGGTCGAGAGCCTCTTCGAAGCGCCGGGTGCGTTGCTCGCGGGGAATGCCGTGGGCCGCGAACTCCTCGCTCACGTAGCCAGGAGCCACCCCGAAGACGAAGCGCCCCTGGGAGAGGTTGTCGAGGACGGCCACGTCCTCGGCGAGCTTCAGGGGGGCGTAGAGACAGACCAGCAGCACGCCGGTCCCGACGCGCATGGTCTTGGTGACCGACGCGGCGCCGGCCACGGCCACGAGGGGGCCCGGGCACAGCCCGTCCTTCTGGGCGTGGTGGGAGACCTGGAAGGAGGAGACGTAGCCCAGGTCTTCGGCCCGCGGCAGGCACTCGAGCATGTCCCGGTACGGCTCGTTCCAGGGGATGCCGCTCTGGGGCGGCGTCTGAAAGGCGAAGAGCAAACCGAATTTCACGTGGCGCCTCGCTTGTTGTGGCGCTTTCTGCGCAGGGACGCGGAATTGTCCCACCGATCTCGAGTTTTCCCAAACTCCACTTGCCGCGGGGGTCTTCCGTCCTTCAAGCTGTCTCCGCCTCAACCCCAAACGTCGTTTGGCGATACGGGAAGAGGTGGCTCGTGTGGAAAACCACACGCATCGACCCCATCCAAGACACGGGAGTGGGACGGGTTTTGAGTGCTTGGGGCAGACATCTCCGGCTGGGGGTGCTGGCGTTGACCGCGCTGGCGCTCGCCCTCGCCTGCGGCGAGAGCGACTCCGGGGAGCAAGCCAGCGATGGCGGTCCGCCGATCCCCGAGGCCCTCGAGAGCGTCGCCCACGTCTCGCTCCCCCCACCCCCGATCGAGGCGATC
>JANQRO010000579.1 GCA_028284525.1 Myxococcota bacterium
ACCAGGGCGATCTCGCGCACCAGGTCTGGCCGGGCCGCGGCGCCGAGCAGGGTGGTCGTCCCGCCGAGGGAGTGCCCCAGGCCCAGGGCGAGGGGCGCACCGCACTCCGCCACGATCGTCTCGGCGACGCCGATCCAGTCGTCGCGAAACGCCGCCCACTGATAGTGCTCGTGGTCTGCGAAGACGGTGGAGTCGCCGTGACCGCGGGCGTCCATCCCGAAGACCCGGTAGCGCCGGCGCAACAAGGCGGCGAGGGGGCCCAGGGTGGCGGCGCAGAAGCCGTTCGCGTGGTGCAACAGGGCCGGCGGTCCGGACCCACCCCAATCGAGGACGGCGATGTCGACGTCGCCGAGGGCGAGGCGGCGTCGGGAGAAGCGATCGGGCACGGCGCCTCCGGCGAGGGCGGCAGGGTAACCGGGGTGGCTATCTTCCGCCGATGGCGACCGTCCCGGCTCTCAGTGCAGGCGACTTCGGCCCCTCCCTCCGCGAGGTCGCGGCCGCGCGTCTCGAGCGGTTCCCGCGTCAGGAGGAACCCCTGGGCGAGCGCCGCGCCGCGGCGGTGGCGGTGACCCTCGTGGACGACGACCAGGGGCGTCCGTGCTTCGTCCTGACCCGTCGCGCCGCCAGACTGCGACGTCACGCGGGTCAGTGGGCGTTGCCAGGGGGGCGGGTGGACGAGGGAGAGGACGTCGTCGGCGCCGCGCTCCGAGAGCTCGACGAGGAGGTGCGACTCGTCTGCCCGCGGAGCGACGTCCTCGGACTCCTCGACGACTACCCGACCCGCTCGGGCTTCGTGATCACGCCGGTGGTCGTGTGGGGAGGCGCCGGCGCCGAGCTCGAGGGCGACCCGGGGGAGGTCGCGGCGGTGTACCGGATCCCGCTGGAAGATCTCAACGATCCGGAGATTCCCCGCCTGCGCTCGATCCCGGAGAGCGATCGCCCGGTGATCTCGATCGGGATCGCGGGAGCCCAGATCCACGCCCCGACCGCCGCGATCCTCTATCAGATGCGCGAGGTCGTGCTGCGCGGCGCGGCGACCCGGGTCGCGCACTTCGAACAACCCGTCTTTGCCTGGCGTTGAGGCCGTCGAAGGGGTCGGCGCGAGCCGCGCCTACCTGCAGGGCGACGTGCGTCGCGACTTCGACCGCTGGCTCGAGGAAGGGGTGGCACGGGTCTCGCCCCCGCTCTCGTTTCGCGAGATCCGCAAAGGCGTCCAGGCGCTCTCCTCGCTCTACGTGGAGCGGCGCGACGGGCGCGACCTCTCGGCCCGGGCCCTCGAGGGCGCCGCCAAGCGCGCCGCCCTCGCGACCTTCTACGCCCCCTTGCACTTCCTCGTGACCTGGCACCTGCTGGCGAGCTGGAGCGAGGGCTCCCCCCGCGATGCCGTCGACACGGTCTGGGATCTCGGCTGCGGAACCGGCGCGGCCGGCGCGGCCCTGGCCCGCGGGCTCGCGCCGATGCCGCGGGTCGTGGGGGTCGACCGCTCGGGCTTCGCCCTCCGCGAAGCGCGCGCCACCTACGCGAGCTTTGGGGTCTCGGCGAAGACACGGCGCGGACGCATTCCCGCGGCGTTGCCTCCGGCCCGGGCGGGCGACCTCTGGCTCTTCGCCTACTCGATCAACGAATTCGGCGATGCGGATCGCGAGGCGCTGTTGCCCGAGCTCGAGGCGGCGGTCCACGCCGGGGTGCGCGTGCTGATCGTCGAGCCCCTCGCGTCGTCGGCCACCCGCTGGTGGCCCGCCTGGCGCGGCCCCCTCGAAGCCCTCGGGCTGCGCTGTGACACCTGGAAACGTCCTCTCGCGCGGCCTGAGTGGGTGGCCCGTCTCGACGGCGCTGCCGGGCTCGACCATCGCGTGCTGGGCGCGCGCGCCGCCTTCGGCCCGCTGAGCGTCCCCGTCACGGTGTGAGCGCCGCACCCGGCCCCCCGGAAGTCTCGGTGTTGGTTCCGGTTCGCGACGCGGAGACCACCCTCGCGACGTGTCTGCGCAGCGTCGCGCGTCAGCGCGAGTGCCGCTTCGAGTGCGT
>JANQRO010000586.1 GCA_028284525.1 Myxococcota bacterium
GCACCGAGCGCCCCTGGATGCCGCCGATCGTCGGCGCCGTCCTCGTCTTCATCGCCCTCGTGGTGCTCCTCGACCTGCGCCGCCCCCGACTCGCCGCCCTCGCCCTCCTCCCGGTGGGTGCCGGCACGGTCGTCACCGTCGGGGTGCTCACGGCCGTCGGGTTCTCCTTCAACACGGTCACCCTGGTCGCCGTCCCCGTCCTCCTCGGACTCGGCGTCGACGATGGCATCCACCTCGCCCACCGTCTCCGCGAGCAGCCCGACGCCCCGCTCGCGGCATCGGTCGGCGCGGTCGCGACGAGTATCGCCCTCACCACCGCCACCACCTGCGCCAGCGTCGCGCTCCTGCTCTTCACCCGACACCCCGGTATCGAGAGCGTTGCGACGCTCCTCTTGGTGGGACTGCCGATCACGCTGCTGGCGACCGTGACGCTCGTCCCAGCCGCGGCGGTGTCGTGGGGTGTGGGCCCGAGGTAGAGGCCCACGTGGAGCCGCAAATCGGGGGCGTCGCCCTGTCGAAGCGCGAGCGATCCGTCGCGCACCCCGCGTCGCGACCGGCCAGCGCTCGCGGGTTGACTCCGGCGGGGCGCCGGCGAGAGAATCGCGGAGCACCCGCGCCCCCGAGCGGGCGCGCTGGGAGGCCCCGTGACGCAACCGACGACGATCATCGATAGCGACGGACACATCTGCGAGCCGGAGATCGTGTGGACCGAGTACACCGCGTCGAAATTTCGCGACACCGTGTTGCAGATCCGCACCGAGAACGGACGCAGCGACCTCTACATCGAGGATCGCCTCCACGCCTTCGGCGACACGGGGCCCGCGGCCGCCTGCGTCCCGGGCGGGCTCGCCCCCGACCGCAAGGTGACCTGGGCGGACATCCTCCCGGGCAGCTTCGACCCGGCCGCGCGGCTCACCGTGATGGACGAGGAGGGCATCGACCTGGCGCTCCTCTTCCCGTCGGTGCACCTGCTCTGGGGGGACGTCCGCGACCCGGCCGTCGCCGCCGAGACCTGCCGCGCCTACAACGACTGGATGAGTGATTTCTGCAAGACGAATCCCGACCGGCTCTACGCGGTGGGGATCGTCCCGTGGCAGCACATCGACCTCGCGATCGCCGAGGCGAAACGGCTGCGCGGGATCGGGCTCAGCGGTTTCATCTCCCGTCCCGAGCGCTTCGGCGACCTCGCGCTCTACGACCCGAGCTGCGACGGGATCTGGCAGGCGGCGGTCGACGACGGCCTCGCGGTGGGTATCCACGGGAGCTTTGGCTCGCGCATGCCGAGCTTCTCGACCGGTCGTTACCGCGACAACCTCTTCTACGACCACATGATCGCCCACCCCTTCGGACAGATGGCGGTGATGATGGACCTGATCGCCGGCGGCGTGCTCGACCGCTTCCCCGCGCTGCGGGTGGGCTTCTTCGAGAGCGGTCTCGGCTGGATGCCCTATTGGCTCGACCGCCTCGACGAGCACTTCGAGGTGATGGGGCACCACACCCCGTGGCTCGAGCGGCGACCCTCCGAGATCTTCGCCGAGCAGTGCTTCGTCTCGATGGAGGCCGACGAAGCCACCGGTCTGCGCTGGATGGCGGAGAAGGGGCTGGGACACTGCATTCTCTGGGGCACCGACTACCCCCACTTCGACTCGACCTACCCGGGCGCCTACAAAGAGGCCCGGCAGTCCTTCGACGCCACCGGCCCCGAGATCGCGAGCCAGGTGGTCGAACGGAATCCCCGCCGCTTCATCGGCCTGGAGGGCTAGACCGACCGTTCCGCGACGAGACGCCGTGGGCCCAGCTCTACGAGCTGCGAGGGCTGGCGCGCCGCGGGACTTCCCGCGAGGGCGACCGTCCGCCCCTCGTCGACGCTGGTACCCTACCCGCGCACCGGATCCACCTGCGGGGGCCCGCGCCGATGCCGATTCGCTTTCAGATGATCGGGCTCATCACGCTGGGTACGATGATCAACTTTCTCGACCGGGTGAACATCTCGGTCGCGGCCTCCGAGATCATGGCCGTCACGGGGTGGGACGAGGCGCGCTTTGGCTGGGTCTTCTCTTCGTTTCTGATCGGCTACGCGCTGCTGCAAACCCCGGGCGGTGCCCTCGCCGACCGCTGGAGCCCGCGGCGCGTCGCCGGGCTGGCGTGCATCGGCTTCTCGGTCTTCACGCTGCTGACGCCGCTGGGCCAGAACGCCTTCTTCGTGCTGTTGACGCTTCGCTTGTTGGTCGGCGCCTTCGAGGCCTTCACCTTCCCGGCCTTCGCCTCGCTCAACTCCCGTTGGATCCCGCGTCAGGAGTTCGCGCGGGCGCAGTCGGTCCTGCTCTCCGGTGTCTATATCGGCCAGATCGTCGCCTACCCCTCGACCACCTGGATCATCGAGACCTTCTCGTGGCAAGCGGTGTTCTACACCAACGCCGCCCTCGGGGCGTTGTGGGTGACCCTGTGGCTCTGGTTCTCGACCGACACCCCCCGGGCGCACCCGCGGATCGGCCCGGCGGAGCTCGAGCACATCGAGTCGAACCTCGCGGCCAAGGGCGAGGCCCCGAGGATTCCCCTCCGCGTCCTGCTACGACACTGGCGGGTGGCCTTCTTGTGTCTCAGCTACGGGATCTTCGGCTTCACGGCCTGGGTGTTCATCCTCTGGTTCCCGACCTACCTGGTGAAGGCCCGCGGTCTCGAGCTCCTGCAGATGGGCCTCGTGGGCATGATCCCGATCGCCGCGGGGTTTCTCGGGGTGCTGAGCGGTGGCGCGCTCTCCGACGTCCTCCTGCGCCGCGGCTTCAGCGCCACGACGGCGCGTGTGCGCGTCCCCGGCGCGTGCTGTGCCCTCTCGGCGCCCTTCCTGGTCGCCGCGGTGACGGTGCCCTCGATCGCGCTCTCCCTCGCCGGGTTCGGGCTCTTCTACTTCCTCTACTCGATGGTGATCCCGGGCTACTACGCCCTGCCCCTCGAGCTCGACCCCCGGGCGGTCGGTGCGATCACCGGCGTGATGAACACCTGCGCCAATTCGGCCGGCTTCTTCGGGCCGATCACCGCGGGCTACCTCGTGGCCGACGGGGGGCAGTGGGCCCTGCCCTTCTACATGGCCGCGGCGCTGGCCGTCGCGGCGGGCGCGATCTACGCGCTCCTCGTGAACGCCGACCCGATCGAGATCGCCGAGACGGCGTAGCCCCGACCGGCGCCCCCCCACCACAAAGGAACCGCCCATGATCCGCACGCTCGCATGTTGTGCTCTGCTGACCCTCGCCCCGCTCCACGCCGCCGCCCAGGACTGGGTGCCCTCGAAATGGGGCGCGGGAGACACCCTCGGCGCGGTCAACGAGATCACCCCCGAGGTCGTCCTCAACGCCGTCCGCACCGTGACCGAAGGCAAACGCTACAACCTGGGACAGATCACCAGCCGCGACACGCCGGCCTCGGGCACCCGGATGTTCGAGCTCTTCGTGTTCTCCGCCGGCGCCGACGGCCTCGGCGCGCCGATCGGTGACAACCAGCTCAACTTCTTCGACGACTGGATGATCACCTACATGGGCGTCGGGTCGCAGATCGACGGGCTCGGCCACATCACCATCGGCGACACCTTCTACAACGGCTTCCGCTCGAAGGACTTCTTCCGCTCCGACGGGCTCACCAAGATGGGGATCGAGTCGCTCCCGCCGATCGTCACCCGTGGCGTCGTCCTCGACATGGTGGGCTACTTCCAGACGCAGGGATCGAAGGCGGTGATCCGGCGCGACGGGGTCGACATGCTCGCCGGCGGCACGGTGTTCAACCGCGCCGAGATCGAGGGCGCCGCGGCCCGCCAGGGGATCGAGTTCCAGAAGGGCGACGTGATCCTGTTCCACACCGGCTACATGAAGATGGCGGAGATCGACGGGCCGGCCTCCCTGGCGAGCTGGCCCGGGGTCGGGGTGGAGGGCGCCGTCTTCCTCGCCGGGAAGAACCCGGTGGCGATCGGCGCGGACACCCTCGGCACCGAAGTCCACCCCGCCGAGATCGAGGGGCACTTCGTCCCGGTGCATCAGGAGCTCCTGGTGAAACGCGGGATCTACATCCTCGAGAACATGGTCACGGCCGAGCTCGTCGCCGACGAGGCGTGGGAGTTCCTCTTCACCCTCGGCGCGGCGCGCTTCCAAGGAGCGGTCCAGATGATCATCAACCCCGTGGCCGTGCGCTGAAGCGCGGGACCCGCCCTAGGACGAGGCGGCGTTCAAGAGCTCGCGTTCGACGTAGCGCCGAAAGGGCTCGCTGAAGCCGCCCCGCGACCAGGCGACCCGCCCCCCTGCCGAGTTCACCCACCACCGCAACACCTCCCGTTCGCGCTCCCACAGCTCGGCGGGGAGGATGCGGTGGGTGTAGGCCCAGTAGTTCGAATCCATGCCGAGCAGCAGACGACGGATCAGGAGCTGCATGTAGACCTGCTCCTCGCGGGAGAGCGAGGCGTAGTCGCTGAACCCGCGGTCGACCAGCACGGCGCTCTCCACGCTGCTCGTCCAGCTCGCCATGGTGCTGCTGACACCCTGCTCGAGCGCCTGGATCGCGGCGAACTGTGTGGTTCGCGTGTTCTGACGGATCTGCGCCGCGAGGTAGCCGAGTGTGAACACGACGGCGACGGCGCCGCCCACCTCGCCCATCGCGCCGAGCGCTTCCCAGTTCACCCGATCCCCCTGTCCTCGGCGCGCGACGGCCGGCCGCGGCGGTCTCCGCCAGCGTATCGACGATGCCCCCCGTCCGCCCTACTCCGGAGGGTCGGGGCGGGGCGCGAACTGCGGGCGGATACGCGTGCCCGGCAGCGTGCCGCGGTTGACGCCGACCCGGACCGGGCGACCCGGTGCGCGCGGGGTGTAGAGCACGAAGTCGGGGAGCCCGTCGCGGTCGAAGTGGCCCACGCGGAGCCGACCCGCGCTCTCGAGGGGCTGTCGCCCGTCGCGTCTGGCGAGCAGGCGACCGGGGCCGCCGAGAAACACTTCCACGGCCTCGCCATCCCCCGAGGCCAGGAGATCGGCGTAGCCGTCTCCGTTCCAGTCGGCGTTGAGGGTGGGCACGAAGCCCCCCGGTCGAAAGGTGTCGAAGTCGAGGGCCAGCCCAAAGGAGCGCTCGATCCAGGGACGCTCTTCGAAGCGCCCGTCGGGTGCCGCGCGGTGGATGCGTGTGACGACGTCGAGGGAGCGGGTGAGCAGGAGCTCGACGATCTCCACCACGCTCACCGGGATGCGCGCGTTCACGAGCTCCGGTCGGGCGTCCCCGTCGAGGTCGACGAGCTGCACCGTGGCGGCACCGCCCTCGCTCGTGAAGCGTTGGTGGGGCGCGGCGAGGTTCCAGCCGCCGTCGCGGTTGAGATGGACGCGCGCCTCGG
>JANQRO010000588.1 GCA_028284525.1 Myxococcota bacterium
GGCCACGGCCCCCGTGGCCGACGCGAGGGTCTCGGCGAGCTCCGGGAGGCGCCGCAGCATGCCCGCGGTCGAGACCCGCACGACGACGTGGCCGGCGTAGCGGTCGACCACCAGCCCGGGCAGCCCGTCGCCCTCGGCGTTCACCAGACGCAGCGCGTCGGTGTCGGACAGGGCGGGCTCTGCCGCGCGTCGCGCGAGCGCCGCGCGCAACCGCGCGTCGACGAAGGCCGCGTCGGCGGGCTCCTTCCCGACGCGCAGCACCCGCACGCGGATCTTCGAGTGGGGCGACCAGTCGCCCGAGGCGAGCGCTTCGCCCTGGGCCGAGCGCACCTGGACGAGCTCGCCGGGGGCGAGCCCCGGGGCCGAGCGGGCGACGGCGCCCGAGAGCACCCAGGGGTGGCGCCGCAGCACCGAGCGCTCGCGGCCGGGATGGAGCTGTACCCAGGTCATGCCGGCACTGTGGATCATCGCGCCGTCGCCGTCGACGGCGCCGTCCCTCCCCTATCTTTGTCCGATGCACCACCCCATCGACGTGGCTTCGGTCGACCACGCCCTCATGACGACGCGCTCGGTGCGCAAGGCCTTGGACCTCGCGCGACCCGTCGACCCCGAGGTACTCCTCGAGTGCATCGACGTCGCCCTGCAAGCCCCGACCGGGGGGCAGCGCGAGGGCTGGCGCTTCGTCGTGCTCACCGACGAGGTGCCCAAGCGCGCGATCGGCCGGCTCTATCTCCGTGCCTTCGACGGATACGTCGCAGACCAACCCGACGCCCCCGGCGCCCAGCGCCCCAACTACCGTCTCCTCGCCGAGCAGATCGCCGCGATGCCGGCGTTGATCCTCGCTTGTCTCGAGGGGCGTCCGGAGCGCGGGAGCAACGCCGCCCGACAGGTCGCCCACTACGGCTCGATCCTGCCGGCGGCCTGGTCGCTGATGGTCGCCCTGCGGGCGCGGGGGCTGGGTTCGACGTGGACGACCTTGCATCTGGTGCACGAGCAAGAGGCCGCGGCGGCGCTGGGCATCCCCCCCGACGTCTCCCAGACCGTGCTCCTCCCCGTAGCCCACATGCGCGGGGCGGTGCTCCGACCCGCCCACCGCCGCCCCGCCCGCGAAGTCACCTTCTGGAACCGTTGGGGGACCACGCGGTGAGCGACGCCGACCGCCCCGCGCCTCCCGCCCACCCCGCGAATCGGCTGGCTGCCGAGGGCAGCGCCTACCTCCGCCAGCACATGCACAACCCGGTGGACTGGCATCCCTGGGGCGCCGAGGCGCTGGCGCGCGCCCGGGACGAGGACAAGCCGCTCCTCGTCTCGATCGGCTACAGCGCCTGTCACTGGTGTCACGTGATGGAGCGCGAATCCTTCGAGGACCCGGCGACGGCGGCGCTCATGAACGAGCGCTTCGTGAACGTGAAGGTCGACCGGGAGGAGCGCCCCGACGTCGACCGCGTGTACATGGACTTCCTGGTGCGCAGCCAGGGTCACGGCGGCTGGCCGCTCACCGCGTTCTGCACCCCGACCGGCCGCCCCTTCTTCGCCGGCACCTACTTTCCCCCGGAGCCCCGCCAGGGCATGCCGTCCTTCGGACAGGTGCTCGAGTCGGTGGCGCGCGCCTTCGAGGAGCAACGCGACGCCGTCGAGGCCAACGCCGACGAGATCGTCGCGAAGCTCGGAGCGCGTCCCCAGGGAGTCGCCGAGACCGCGCCGGGCGTCGCGACCCTCGTCGAGGCCGCCGGCCGACTGATGCGGGGCGCCGACGGCGAAGCCGGGGGCTTTGGCGGCGCGCCCAAGTTCCCCACCCCCGCCTCCCTCGACGCCCTGCTGGCGGCCGCCCGGGTCCTCCCCTCCGAAGGGTCGCGGGTGGCGCTCGAGCACGTCGCGTTCAGCGGCCGCGAGATGGCGCGCCGTGGTCTCTACGATCATCTGGGTGGCGGCTTTCACCGCTACTGCGTCGACGCGGCGTGGACCATCCCGCACTTCGAGAAGATGCTCTACGACCAGGGGCAGCTTCTCGCCACCTACGCCGAGGCGTGGCGTCAACACGGCGGCGATCCCGAGCTCGAGTGGCCGATCCGCGAAACCGCCGCCTACCTGGCCCGGGAGATGACGGGGCCCGAGGGGGGCTTCTACGCGAGCCAGGACGCCGACAGCGAGGGCGAGGAGGGGCGCTACTACGTCTGGACCCCGGAGCAGCTCGAGGTCGCGCTGGGCGTGGAGGACGCGATCGCGTTCTCCCACGCCTACGGAGTGAGCGACACGGGCAACTTCGAAGGCGGGACCACCCATCTCGTGGACACGCGCCGCGCGCCGCGGGAGGAGTTCGCCGACGAGCGCCGGCGCTTGCTCGCGGTACGCAGCCGCCGGGTGGCCCCCGGCACCGACCGCAAACGCGTGACGGCGTGGAACGCCTGGACCGTGGCGGGGCTGGCGCGGGCGGGGGCGTTGCTCGAGGACGACACCCTCCTCGAGCAGGCCACGCGCGGGCTCGCGTTCCTCCTCGAGACGATGCGCGACGACAAGGGCCGGGTGCTGCGCGTCTACCACGGCCCACGGGCCGAGGGTCTCGGCTTCCTCGAAGACGTCGCGGGGCTCCTCGACGCCTGTCTCGCCGTCTTCGTCGCAACCGGACGCCCGGCGCCGCTGCGCGCCGCGTTCGAGCTCGGCGACGACCTGGTGACGCGCTTCTGGGAAGACGGCGAGTTCTTTCTCACACCGAGCGACGGCGAACCGCTCGTGCATCGTCCCCGGGCCGAGAGCGACGGCGCCACCCCCCACGCCGCAGGGCTGGCCGCGCGCGGTCTCTACCGGCTCGGTGTCCTGGGCGCGCGGCACGACTGGGTCGAGGTCTGCGAGGCCCTGCTCCGCGACCAGGCCTTTCTCCTGGAGCGCGCCCCCGAGGCGCTGCCGACCTTGGCGCGGCTGGCGGCGCTCGTCGAGGCGGGGCTCTGCGTAGCCGTCTTGGCCCCCGGTGACGGGCAGGACGCGTTGCGACGCGCGGTCCGAATGCGTCTCGGCCCCGACGACCTCCTCCTCTGTGGCGACGACGCGGCCGGCGCCGGCGCCGACCCGAGCTGGTTCGCCGAGCGCGGCGCGCGGGAGGGTCGCGCCACCGCCTACATCTGCCGGGGGACGCGTTGCTCGCTTCCGGTGACAGACCCCGACGCGCTCGACGCCGTCGCCGAGTTCTCCCGCTCCCCCTAGCGCTCCCCGACAGGGACCGACGCGGGCTCTGCTAGCGTTCGCGAGCCGTGAGCCAGGGATCCCCCCGCCCGATCAGCAGCCTCGCCGACGGCCGCGAGGACGGCCTCGAGCCGCTCTCGCCCCTCGACCCCGCGCGCACCGACAGCGTCGACGCCCTGGTGCGCGCCATGGGGCAGACGGCCTTCGGCGGCCGACGGCTGGGCGAGGCCGCCGACGTCCTCGAAGCCATGGTGCGCGACCGGGAGTGCTACCGCGTGGTCACCCTCTCGGGTGCGATGACCATCGCGAAGCAGGGGCTCGTGCTCTGCGAGATGATCGACCGCGGATGGGTCGACGCGATCGTCTCCACCGGCGCCCTCATGACCCACGGCCTGGTCGAAGGCGCCGGGCTGGTGCACTACAAGCACCGACCCGGGATGGACGACGCCACCCTCTACAAAAAGGGCTACAACCGCGTCTACGACACCATCGAGCTCGAGAAGAACCTCTACGACACCGAGGAGATCCTCCAACGCGCCCTGGTCGGCGCGGAAGACGAGGGCACCCTCTCGAGCCGACGCATCTGCGAACGCATCGGCGCCGAACTGGCGCGCAACGAGGCGGGCCGCGGCATCCTGCTGAGCGCCCACGCTCGCGGGGTGCCGATCTACGTCCCCGCCTTCAGCGACAGCGAGCTCGGTCTCGACTTTGCGCTCTGGAACCGCGCCCGCGAACGCGACGGCGCGGCGCGGGTTCCCTTCGACCCCTTCCTCGACCTCGAGCACTTCACCGAGCAGGTGGCCGGACACACACGTCTCGGCATCTTTACGATCGGCGGCGGGGTCCCGCGCAACTGGGCCCAACAGGTCGCGCCCTACCTCGAGATCCTGTCGGCGCGGATGCAGATCGATCTCCCGATCCACCGCTACCGCTACGCGGTGCGCATCTGCCCCGAGCCCGAGCACTGGGGCGGTCTTTCCGGGTGCACGTACTCCGAGGGTGTGTCCTGGGGGAAGTTCGTGCCCGAGAGCGAAGGGGGGCGCTACGCCGAGGTGCACGCCGACGCGACGATCGCCTGGCCGCTGATCGTGCGGGCGGTCCTGGAGCGGCTCCAGGCTCCGTGAACTTCGCTCGCCTCCGGCTCGCTGCGCGCGCAGGGCTTCGCCCTGCGCTTGCGGGGGGGAGGCCGATCCAGGCGAGCGAGCCCGAACCCTGGGCGGCGGTGGGTGCCCGGCGGGAGGCGTCCCGGTCGAAGTTCGCTCGCCTCCGGCTCGCTGCGCGCGCAGGGCTTCGCCCTGCGCTTGCGGGGG
>JANQRO010000591.1 GCA_028284525.1 Myxococcota bacterium
GCGTGTGCGCGCACCGCGGGAGCGGCACGCCCGGCTCGACGGGCAGGCTCGGCGCCCGCGCCTCGCGCGGCGGGCCGGGGTGGCGGCGCGGCCGTGGGGAGCTCGCCCACCACAGTGCCGGCGTCGCGTCGGGCGCCCTCCCCCTGCCCGCCCTCGAAGACGAGGAGGGGCGCGCCGACCACGACGCGCGCTCCGGGCGCGACACAGAGCGCGGCGATCACACCGGCCTCCGGCGACGCCACCTCGACCAACGCCTTGTCGGTCTCCACGGTGGCCACGGTCTCGCCCGCCTTCACGCGGTCGCCCGGCGCAACGTGCCACGCCTGGAGCTCGGCCTCGAAGAGGCCTTCGCCCAGGTCGGGGAGCGGAAAGACGCTCATGTGTAGGCGAGCGTTCGGCGCGCGGCAGCCACGATGCGCTCGACGCTCGGTAGATAGTGGTGCTCGAGGCGGGGGTAGGGCATGACGGTGTCCCAGCCCGCGACGCGCTCGACGGGCGCCAGGAGCGACCACAGACCCTCCCCCGACAACCCCGCGGCGATCTCTGCGCCCACCCCACCGGAGAGCGGCGCCTCGTGCACGATGACGCAGCGACCCGTGCGCGCGACCGAGGCGTGGATCGTCTCCCGGTCGATGGGATGGAGTGTCGCGACGTCGAGCACCTCGGCGGCGACGCCCTCCTCCGCGAGTCGATCGGCCGCCTCGAGGGTCTCGACCGTCATCGCGCCCCAGCTCACCAGCGTGACGTCCCCGCCGCTGCGCAACGTGAAACAGCGGTCGAGGGGCAGCGCCGCGCCGTCGTCGGCCACCTCCTCGCGCCGCGCGCGGTACAAGCGTTTGGGCTCGAGAAACACCACCGGGTCGGGGTCGCGAATCGCCGCGAGCAGGAGGCCGTAGGCCCGCGCCGGCGACGACGGCACCACGACCCGCAACCCGGGGATGTGCGCGAAGAGCGCCTCCGTGCTCTCGGAGTGGTGCTCGGGGGCCTTGATCCCGCCCCCGTACGGAGTGCGGAGCACCATCGGACAGGTCAACCGACCCCGTGTCCGGGTGCGCAGGCGGCTCGCGTGATTCGCCAGCTGGTCGAGGGCGGGGTACGCGAAGCCCATGAACTGGATCTCCGCGACCGGACGAAATCCCTGCGCCGCGAGCCCCACCGCGAGACCGCTCAACACCGCCTCGGAGAGCGGGGTGTCGCGCACGCGCTCGGCCCCA
The DNA here is from genome assembly GCA_028284525.1 of Myxococcota bacterium. Taxonomy (GTDB): domain Bacteria; phylum Myxococcota_A; class UBA9160; order UBA9160; family PR03; genus JANQRO01. The sequence continues at coordinate 1,215 of JANQRO010000591.1, forward strand.
TAACGCGCGAGAAGCCCCTCGGTCGCGCGGAAGACACCGCCGTTCACCCCGACGTCCTCCCCGAAGAGGAGGACGTCGGGGTCGTCGGCCAGGGCGCGGCCGAGCGCGCGGTTGACCGCGCCCACCAGCGTCTCCCCGCTCATGGCGCACCGCCGGCGAGGAAGCGGTCGCGTTGTTCCACCAGCGGTGCGGGGAGCCGCTCGTGGAGGTGGGCGAAGATCTCCTCGCGCGCTGCCGGGGGCGTCGCGAGATAGGCCTCGACCGCCGCCTCCACCTCCGCCTCGCACTCCGCCGCGAGCGCTTCGTCGTCCGATGCGCCCCACACCCCCGCGGACGCGAGGTAGACCCGCAGTCGGCGCAGGGGCTCGGCGTGTCGGTGCCGCTCGACCTCGGCGGGGTCGCGGTAGCGGCGGGCGTCGTCGGCGGTGGTGTGGTCGGCCAGGCGATAGGTGAGCGCTTCGATCAGCGTCGGGCCCTCCCCGGCGCGAGCCCGCGCCAGTGCGGCGTCCGTGGCGTCCCGGACGGCGACGACATCGTTGCCGTCGACCTGGACCCCCGGAAATCCCGCCGCGATCGCCTTCTGGGCGAGCGTCGCCGTCGCCGACTGCGTGGCGCGGGGCACCGAGATCGCCCAGCCGTTGTTCGCCACCACGAACACCGCAGGGAGCCGCCACACCCCGGCGAGGTTGATGGCCTCGTAGAAGTCGCCCTTTGAGGTCGCGCCGTCGCCCAGGAGACACACGGCCGCGCGCGCCCCGCCGCGGAGCTGCAAGGCGAGGGCGACGCCCGCTGCGTGGGGCACGTGGCTGCCCACCGGGATACACACGGGAAAGTCTTCCCGCGCCGCCGCGAAGTCGCAGCCGCGCTCGTCGCCGCCCCAGAAGAGCAGGATTTCGAGCGGTGTGACGCCGCGGAGCAGCTGAGCGCCGTGCTCGCGAAAGGAAGGCACCAAGACGTCGCGCGAGGTCATGGCCGACGCAACTCCGACGGCGATCGCCTCCTGGCCCAGCGCCGAGGCATAGGTTCCGAGTTGACCCGCTCGCTGGAGGGTCACCGCCCGCGCGTCGAGGGCGCGGGCTCGTACCATCGCCCGATAGAGCGGGAGGAGATCCTTCGCGTCGCGGGCGAACGCGGGAAGCGCGCCCACCGCGTTGCCTTCGAGGTCGAGACAGCGCCGATACGGAATCTCGAAGCGTGCGACCGTCTCGTCCGCCTCCATGGCCGGAGTGGGAGCAAGCGACGTGCCAGCCCAGTGCTCTGTCGTCCGTTCGTTCACGCGCGCTGACACGCGCAGTGTGACAGTGCGTCACACCCCGAACCAATGCGTCACGTCCCGAGCTGGCCATCCTGCGATCGAAGCTCCACCGTTGCCTCGGGCCGCAGGATCCCGACAGTTGCTCGAAGCACCCCGGCGCTGTATCTCGACAGCGGAGGAACACGATGAAGCGGGCGCGCGTCTAGAGCCGAGAGATGGGCGCTGACACCATCGCCGTCACGCTCCTCACGCTCGGGGGCATCTTTCTCGCGGGTCTCGCGGCGGACGTCCTCGGCCGTTACACGCGTCTGCCGCGGGTCACGCTGCTGGTTCTCCTGGGCGTCGCCGTAGGTCCCGTCGGGTTCGGGCTCATTCCCGAAACGAGCGAAGAGTGGTTCCCCTTCGTCGCAGATCTCGCGCTCGTGATGGTCGCGTTCCTGCTCGGCGGCGAGCTCACCCTGTCCGTGCTGCGCGAGCACGGAAAGGCCGTCCTCATCCTCTCGATCACCGTGGTGTTCGTGACGGCCGGGATCGTGGGCGCCGGGCTTCTCTCGATGGGATGGCCCCCGGCGACCGCCTTGCTGCTCGCGGCCATCGCGACCTCGACGGCCCCCGCCGCGGTGCGCGACGTGATCCGCGAAGCCCGGGCCGACGGTCCCTTCACCAAGACACTGCTCGGTGTGGTCGCGTTGGACGATGCCTGGGGGATCGCCGCGCTGAGCCTCGCCCTCGCGGCGGTGCTGGGCCTGGCGCGGCCCGAAGCCGCTCGGATCGTCGCCCTCGAAGGCATCCTCGACCTCGGCGGCGCGATCCTGGTCGGCTGTGCGCTGGGTGTGCCGATGGCGTTGTTGACCGGGCGGGTGCGGCCCGGCGAGCCTACCCAGGCCGAGGCGCTCGGGGGCGTCCTGCTCTGCGGCGGGTTGGCGCTCCTCCTCGACGTTTCCTTTCTCCTTGCCGCCATGGTCATGGGGTCGGTGG